>JAQBOU010000092.1 GCA_028287865.1 Mucilaginibacter sp.
GTGTTTACCTTGTAAGGCCAGATCGTTAATTGACATCTCAAATTGTTGTTTATAGGTGTTTATGACAATATTGTCTTTATCGAGATATGCTCCCGGTTCAATTTTTTTTTCGATGGAAAACGGTAATAGCTGAGCAGTAAAGCTTCGCTCCTTCATACCTTTTATAGTTTCGGGATCATCGGCACAATAAATAAAAAAATCATTTGCTGTTTGATTTTGTGTGACCCTGAATTTTGACGCAGCGTAGTTCTCCAGCTTATAATCGTACCTGTCCAGATGGTCTGGCGTTATATTCAGCAATACGGCTATATCCGCTTTAAACTTGTACATATCATCCAGCATAAAACTACTCAGCTCCAGTACGTACAAGTCGAACTTCTCTGTAGCTACCTGGTAGGCAAAGCTTTTACCGATGTTACCCGCCAACCCAACATTTAAACCTGCATTTTTCAGGATATGATAAGTTAGGCTGGTGGTTGTGGTTTTCCCGTTTGAACCGGTGATTCCGATAATTTTAGCATCGGTATATCTCCCCGCAAATTCTATTTCTGATATAACCGGTATGTTTTTTTCTTTTATCTTCTTAACCACCGGTACCTTATCCGGGATACCGGGGCTTTTTATCACTTCAACCGCAGCCAGTATATCTTCTTCTGTATGTTTATTCTCTTCGAAACGGATATTCCACTCCTGCAACTGCTTTTTATAATTGTCGGCGATAGCTCCAAAATCAGAAACAAAAACATCATAGCCCTGCTTTTGGGCAAGGTATGCCGCCCCAACGCCGCTTTCGCCGGCACCAAGAATGACAAGCAACCCCCCAGCCCCCTGAAGGGGAAGTTTTTGATTGGGTATGTTTTGTTTCTTGTTCATTAACTTAGATATTCTTATTTAAATTTTTCACCTAATCTCTTATCTCCAGCCTCTAATCTCTATCTCAACTTCAATGTTATAATTGTCACTATCGCCAGCAGGATCCCTATGATCCAAAACCGGGTTACGATTTTGGCCTCGTGAAAACCTTTTTTTTGGTAGTGGTGATGTAATGGTGCCAATAAAAACACCCTGCGACCGGTACCAAATTTTATCCTTGTATATTTAAACCACCCCACCTGTATAATTACCGACAGATTCTCGATAACGAAAATTCCGCATAGGAGGGGTAGTATTAATTCTTTGCGTATCATAATAGCAAACACTGCAATGATACCGCCTATTGCCAGGCTACCGGTATCGCCCATAAACACCTGGGCAGGATAGGAGTTGTACCATAAAAAGCCAACACATGCCCCTACAAAAGCACCGGCAAAAATTACCAGCTCGCCCGAGTTGGGGATATACATAATATTGAGATAATCAGCTATCACGGTGTTACCTGAAACATAGGCTAATATGGCCAGGGTTATACCAATTATAGCCGAGGTACCGGTGGCGAGGCCGTCAATCCCATCCGTTATGTTAGCGCCGTTTGAAATAAATGTGATAATAATGATTACAAAAAACATGAATACCAATAACGAATAATGATTGGTATCTGCCCCTATAAATTTTAATACCTTACCATAGTCGAACTCATTGTTCTTATAAAATGGCATGGTAGTTTTTGTTGACCTTATATCCTGCGTATAAACGGGGGTATTACCACGCATATGGAAGTTTACCGGCACATCCTCTGTTACGGGCAGCTTAACTTCCTGGCGCATGATGATATCCTTATTTGAGTACATAGTAAAACCGATGAACAAAGCCAAACCTACCTGGCCCACAATCTTGAACCGTCCTGCTAAACCTTCTTTATTCTTTTTAAAAACCTTTATATAATCATCTAAAAAACCAATAGCACCCAGCCATATGGTAGTAACCAGCATCATGATAATATAAATATTGTCAATTTTGGCAAACAGCAGGGTTGGGATCAGGATACCTAATATGATAATGAGACCGCCCATAGTAGGCGTACCGGCCTTTTGCATCTGACCTTCCAGGCCTAAATTCCTTACTGTTTCGCCCACCTGTTTAAAGCGCAGGTAATCTATCAGCCTGCGCCCAAATACCGTGGTTACCACCAATGAGGTGATTACAGCCATCGCCATGCGGAACGTGATGTACTGAAACACCCCGGCACCGGGAATGGTGTAGTTTTTATTAAGCCATGTAAACAGGTAGTAAAGCATTTTAATGTGCGGATTTCAGATGTGCGGATATGCAGATGCCTGCATATTCGAACTTCGTTGTCACTTTTTTATTTGGTTGATAAATTATTTTCCGGTATTCTCAAAACACTAAATATTAGGTAAACTATAAATTTGGTTTTCACCCGCTATGTAATCATAAAATTCATTTCAGTATCTGCACATTTGCATATCTGCACATTTGCATATCCATTAAACCAACTGTTTAAATTGTTCGCTCAACTCCTCCATATCGTCAAAATGAGTACGTATACCTTTAACTTCCTGGTACTTCTCATGTCCTTTACCAGCAATCAAAACAATGTCGCCTGGTTTTGCTAACATACATGCGGTCTTGATCGCTTCATGCCTGTCTGCTATACTGAGTGTAAACCGTTTAAAAGCGGGATCAATACCTTCCTCCATATCTTTAATGATCTGTGCCGGATCCTCTGAGCGCGGGTTATCAGAAGTAAGGATCACCCTGTCGCTCCATTCACAGGCTGTCTTCGCCATTATCGGGCGTTTTGTTTTATCCCTGTCGCCGCCGCATCCTATCACAGTTATCACTTTTTCATTTCCCTTACGGATATCATGAATGGTGCTTAATATATTCTGCACCGCATCCGGCGAATGTGCATAATCAACAATCCCTATAACCTTATTTGGCGCAATGATATAATCAAACCGTCCTCTTGCACCTGTTAATTTACTAAGGCTCGTTAATATTTTGGTTTTATCCTGCTCCAGCAGCATCGCGGCAGCATAAACGGCCAATAAGTTATAAGCGTTAAAGGTGCCAACCATTTTAAACCAAACCTCTTCATTGTCTATCAGCAGCAGCAGGCCTTCAAACTGGTTTTCAATCATGCGGGCCTTATAATCGGCCATGCTTTTAAGACCATAGGTTTTTTTATGGGCCTTTGTATTTTGCAGCATTACGCTGCCGTTTTTATCGTCGATATTGGTTAAAGCGAAGGCATTGGCAGGTAATTCATCAAAAAAAGCCTTTTTAGCTTTCAGGTACTCAGCAAAAGTTTTATGATAATCTAAATGATCATGCGTAAGGTTGGAGAAGATCCCTCCTGTAAAGTTTAAGCCCTGTATGCGGTGCTGTGCAATGGCATGTGAGCTTACTTCCATAAAACAGTAATCGCATCCCTGCTCAACCATCTCACTCAATAACCGGTTTAACACCACCGGATCTGGCGTGGTATGAGTTGCCTCGATCACCGTACCATTTACCTGGTTTTCTACGGTCGACAACAGCCCGCATTTGTAGCCTAGATCACGGAATAATTTATAAAGCAATGTGGCGATAGTGGTTTTACCGTTTGTACCGGTTATACCTACCAGCTTTAGTTTAGCCGAAGGATTATCATAAAAATTAGCAGCAACAATACCTAAAGCAATAGAAGAATTAGCCACCATTAAAAAATCAACCTCCCCGGTAACCCGCGCCGGCAATTCTTCGCAAATAACAGCAATGGCGCCGTCTTGTACCGCCTGTAAAATATAGTCGTGCCCATCAACCAGGGTGCCTTTTACGGCCACAAACAATGATCCCGGTATTACCTTTCGTGAATCAAAAACTACGGCGCTGATCTCTATATCGGCACTTCCCTGTAGTTCAGTAAATGCAAGCCCATCAATTATGTCGCTCAAATACTTCATTGCAATCCAATTGTTATTTTCGATCCTTTTGGTATGATACTTCCACCTGTTACCGACTGGCTGATAACTGAGCCACTTCCCCGAACTGTCACTTTGTAACCTGCATTTCCCAGCAAGTACAAAGCATCACTCAAACCCATCCCTGTTACATACGGCACTACGCCGCTTTTATACTTAACGTCCTCATAAGCAACCCCATTACTGGTATCAACCCCAGTACCTTGGACATTGTTTGAGGCGTATAATGGTTTAATACCTAATTTTTCGTACACTTGTTTAAGCGCTTTGGGATTACCTTTTTTTACCTGTGGAAAGTTTGTATTGCCAACATAACGAATAGGTGTGGCCTGGTTCATATTAAGGTCGCTTGCATAAACTCTGTCGGCAATTTCCCTGAACACCGGACCAGCTACCTTTGCAGCCAGGTACTCCCCGGTTGTTGGATGATTGATCACAACGATCATGGAATATTTTGGATGATCAGCTGGGAAGTAGCCGCAAAATGATGCCTGGTAGGTCTTTTTTTCGCCATAACCGGCACCATCATTTGCAATTTGTGCCGTACCCGTTTTACCCGCTACCGTATAAAGGTTATTTTTAATAATGTTTTTACCCGTACCGTTTTGAACTACACCTTCCAGCAGACTTCGCATTTTGCCCAAAGTAGCATCAGAGCATACTTTTTCATTGATCACCCGCGCCTGGAATTGCTGAATGGTATTACCCAGCCTGCGGATCTCCTTTACAAAAATCGGGGCAATCATTTTACCATTATTAGCCACTGAATTATAAAAAGTTAGCATTTGTAACGGTGTAAGACGCATTTCGTAACCATAAGCCATTTCAGGCAATGTTAATTTACTCCAGCTTCTGTTTGATGGATTTTTTATTACCGGCTGGGCTTCACCCCCTATTTGCAATCCCAATTTTTCATTTAAATGATAGCTATATAACTGATCTGTAAATTCACGCGGATTATCACTATAATGGGAAGAGATAAACTTAACCACAGCCACGTTAGATGATTCTTCAAAAGCTCTTTTGGCAGTCATCGGACTTGGGTTATACTCCGCATCTTTAAAAGTCTTTAATAATTTCCCTTTATAATACATACTATAGCTTCCGCCTTCAATATCAACCTTTGTATTCGTATCTATTTTATGTTGCTCAAAAGCAGTCATGTACGAAGCCAGTTTAAATGTAGAACCGGGGTCATGTGCGTCGCTTATTGCATAGTTCAATTTTTCTTTATAATCGCCCTCTTTTGTCCTGGTAAAATTGGCAATGGCCCTTATTTCGCCGGTGGCAACTTCCATCAGCACCACGCATCCATGATCGGCCTGATTTTTTATCAACTGCTTCATTAAGGCATCCTGCGCCACATCCTGAAAGTTTACATCAATCGTCGAAATGATATCAGCACCTTCCTTTGGCGCAACTTCTTCGTCGCCATTATTCACGGGCATCCAGGTACCGCCAGCCATACGCTGCATAAGCCGCTTTCCGCTTTCCCCATCGATATAATTGGCGTATGCACCTTCAAGGCCCACTGCGTTTTTTACGTTATTATTTTTGTAGCCGATGGTGCGTGCGGCCAGGGTACGAAACGGCAAAACACGCTGATTTTGCTCGACAACAATCAACCCTCCCTTATACTTACCCATATTAAAGATTGGAAACTTACGGATCTGCTTTAATTCCTGGTAAGTAACCTTTCTTCTTATCAGCTCATAACGTGAACTATCTTTACGGGCATCACGCATCATCCTCGAATACTCCCGCTCCGTTCTGTCGCCATATAATTTTGAGAGCTTCATGGCCAGAGAATCCACTTTTTCATTAAACACCTTATCATCCAAAATCCCGGAAGCAAGCATATCCATGTGCAATTCATATTCCGGTACTGATGTAGCCAGCAAACTCATATCATTTGAGAAAATATTACCACGAGCGGCTTCAACAGTTTGATAATGGGTTGACAGCGTTTTTGCCATCGCTCTCCATTTTGCGCCCTGCACAAACTGAACACGGTACAATTGCACCACAACAGCCCCGGCAAAAACCAGGATAAGACCGAAGGAAAGGTATACCCGCAGTAGTATATTGGTTCTAATGCTCATTTTTAACCTCCTCTGCAGATATTTTTTGTGGCGGCTGCATTGATTCTTTTATACCTAAAGTGTCTGCACGTTTGGCGACCTGGGTAAGGGTACTTTTATAGGCCAGGTCGGCTTTGGCTGTTTTATAATCCCAGCTCAATTCTTTTACCTGTTTACTTATTTTATCAATATCCCGAATATTTCTTTCAGCCAGATGCCTGTTAGCAATGTAGATCATCCCTAACAGCGCAAGGAACAACACAAAAGGCAGCGCCCTGGTTGCTGAATCGGCATTTAAAATACCTTTTGAAAAAAACTGTGTTAAAAAGTTATCAGGAATTTCCGTACGTGGCTTTTCCTCAACAATAAGCTTTTTTTCAGCCTCTTCTTCTTCCTCAATTTGCGAACGTAGCCTGTTGGTCATTTCTTTACAGCTATTCTTAATTTAGCGCTCCGTGCCCTGTTATTATTACTGATCTCTTCGGCCGATGCGGTAATTGCACCGCGACTTACCTGCTCAAATGGCCTGTTATCATTTCCATAAATATCTTTTTCAACTTCGCCGCTGAACTTGCCTTTAGCGATGAAGTTTTTTACCAGCCTGTCTTCCAGCGAATGGTATGACATTACTACCAGGCGGCCTCCTGAAACTAACACTGCTGCCGACTGGATTAAAAAATCTTTCAACGCTTCCAGTTCCTGGTTTACTTCAATACGCAGCGCCTGGAAAACCTGCGCCAGGTATTTATTTTCTTTTCCGCGTGGGATTCTGTTTGATATTGCATTCTTCAGATCGGCAACTGTAACGATGGGTGTATTTAAACGAGCAGTTACAATGGTGTTGGCCAATGATTTTGCGTTTTGAATCTCGCCATAGATCCCGAAGATGCGGTGAAGCTCAGCCTCCGAATAATTGTTTACTACTTCCTTTGCACTTAATTCCGACTGCTGGTTCATACGCATATCAAGCTCGGCATCAAAACGGATGGAAAAACCACGTTCAGCCTGGTCAAACTGGTAGGATGACACACCCAAATCTGCTAATACCCCGTCTACAGGCATCGCATCATGCAAACGGCAAAAGTTTTTGAGGTAACGGAAATTCTGATCAATGAAAACAAAGCGTTTATCATCAATTATATTTTGTTTGGCGTCGGCATCCTGGTCAAATGCCAGCAACCTGCCTTCGCTGTTTAAGTGCTTTAATATTTCGCGCGAGTGACCGCCGCCGCCAAAGGTTACGTCAACATAGGTCCCGTTGGGTTTAATGTTTAAACCTTCGATACATTCATTCAGCATCACAGGGGTATGGTATTCACTCATATTGCATCTCCCTTTCTTTTATCACCCATCACTTCTTCGGCCAGCGCTGCAAAATTTTCAGGCTCGCTCTCAATCATCGCACGGTGTGCCACCTTGTCCCAAACCTCTATTTTATTTATCTGGCACGTCAGTACTATATCACTTTCAATACCTGCATAGTCAAGCAATAGCTGCGGTAAATTCACCCTACCTGCCGCATCTACCGATAATTCTGTTGCGCCGCGGGTGAAATATCTTATAAATTCTATGTTTTTGGTTTCGTATTGATTAAGTTTGGCGAGTTCATCTAGTTTATTGTCCCATTCTTGTTTAGTGTAAATAACAAGGTACTTTTTAAAGCCGCGATTGATCACCAGGCCCTCAGTATCAGCTTCTGGAAGCTTTTTCTTGAGTCCCGCAGGGATCGTCATCCGCCCTTTGTTATCTAATTTACACTCAAACTCGCCGGTTAAATAGGACATTTTGAAACTTTGGCATTAATTGTAGTGTAAAAATAGAGTTCTTTTACCACTTTCCCCCACTTTCACCCACGAAAGTTATTAACACATGTGCAATATCAGTGTGGATTATTATTTTTGATAAATTCCCCTTTTACTCACCTTAATTTGTTTTTAAATTGCAGTAGCTAATTACTGATTATAAGCCTGTTATATAATTTAAAATGCCGGACTTAAAACTTAATGAAGATTTTAATTTTGAAATCCAACGTCATGAAAAACGGGTACGCTTAATTGTATTAAAGCAGGCGTTGAAAACGTTTGCAGGAAGGAAAGCCCCAAAAACCTCTTACACTTTATACAATCAGACGAGGTACACCTTTTTAAAGGGAGGCTGCAGCTTTATAAAAACACTACAGGTATCGGAGTTATCGTAAAAGGAAAATCAGCCGGAAGGAAATATAAAGGTGGAGGAGTTTATAAAGTTATTGGGAGAAAGTACTTGTTCTCCATATGTCTCCCAAAGCGGGCGGGCGCATCCGGTACAGACTTACGAAGTTTTTCAAACTTCGTAAGTCTGTACCTCACCCAATTCTTATATCATGCTTTGCCAGCAAACCCGGCAAGCCCTGTAGAGAAAATTTGGCTTTTTTTATGTTGTTGTTATCAGGATCGATGATGAAATTATAGGAAGTACTTAGATCGGCATTTTTTAAAATGGTATTGCTAAAAAATGCGCGGTTCATATTACAGTTATCAAACTTCGCATTGGTTAAATCTGCTTCTGTAAAATCAGTTTCTACCAGTGAGCAATCTCTGAAAATTGCTTTTTTGTTTCTTTTTTTATAGAAGATCGCATTGTCCACGATGCAGTTTTCAAAGTGCACTTCAAATAAAAAATCGCGGCTTTTGCTGAAATTTACACCACTTATTTTACAGTGCTTAAAATTGATATTTTGCAATCCGGTATTCGTAAAACTTGCTAATGATAAGTTACATTCTTCAAACCGGCAATCGATAAATAGGACGTCTGAAAGATCAGCATATGAAAAATTACACGTTGCAAACCTGCAATTTTCAAAAGTGCGGCTATGCCCGAAGATATCTTCAGCTTTAACTTTTGTAAATAACTTATCTTCTTCGGTTCCTGAATTCATGGTGCAAAATAAATAAAAGGCTTATAAAGTCTTTATCATAATTACTGCTTTAGTTATTTTTAATATACATTTATGCTTTCAGAAAACCATAGCATAATGACCAGTACAAAAAAAGCACCTAACTCTTTAACACTTATAGCATTTGTTTTTATGCCATTTTTATCACAAGCGCAAAATACTGCAGCAAATAGTAAAGAGTGGATAACAAAATCAAATAATTACACCAAAATACTTATCGATCTTGATAAAAAATACTCGCCCGAATTTGGCTCGGAACAAGGGTTAGCTTTTTACGATACCCTTATTTCGGTACCTACATTGGCAAATATAAATGCCCAGCGTAAGGAAAGATTACAGGCAGTGGGATCGTTAAAGGAAGCTAAACAAAAGGAGACAAATACTGCGGTAAAACAGGACCTGGATATTTTGATCAACCAGTCGGAATTGGGTATAAGGCAGGATGACTTTAATCTTAATAAAGAAGTATCGTTTATAAATGCTACCGAAACAGTATTTGGAGGATTGCAAACATTACTTGACGACCAAACTCCTGAGGAACGACGCAGCGCAGCAATTGTAAGATTGCGAAAGTATGCCGGTTTACAAAATGGCTATGAGCCCCTTACAGTAATTTTAAAGGACCGAATCATCAAACAAATGAGTATGCCGGAGATGATCTATCCATCCAGGCAGCAAATGGAAGTACAGCTTTCGCATAACGGAAGTATGGTTGGAGGCATTGAAGAGCTTTTTAAAAAATATAAATTAAGCGGATGGGAGCCTGCTTATGCAACGATAAAAAAGCAGCTGGAAAGTTATGACGCATGGGTAAAAGCAACTGTATTGCCGAAGGCGCGTACCGATTTCAGGCTTCCATCCGAAGAATATAAGCTGAATTTAGAAGGTTATGGTATAGATATTCCGCCCGCAGAACTGGCTAAAACGGCACATGCCGCATTTACCGACATACAAAACCAGATGAAGCCTTTGGCTGAGCAGGTTGCTAAAAAATATAATTTACCAACTGCCGATTACCGAGACGTAATTAAATTTTTGAAAAAAGACCAGCTCATCGGCGATTCGATAATGCCTGTTTATAAAAGGCACCTGGCAGATATTGAAGAGATCATCCGCAAACAGCATTTGGTAACTTTGCCTAACAGGCCCGCAATTATCAGGCTGGCAAGCGCCGCCGAAACTGCACAAGCGCCCGCACCGCACATGGTGCCGCCACCGTTCCTGAATAATACCGGTCAGCGGGGCGTTTTTGTATTACCATTAAATATGCCGCCTGCACCCGGTGAAAAAGTGGACAAATATGATGACTTTACATTTGATGCCGCTTCATGGACCATTATAGCACACGAAGCACGCCCTGGCCACGAGCTGCAGTTTGACAAAATGGTAGAAGAAGGTGTTTCGCAGGCACGTGCTCTTTATGCATTTAATTCTACCAATGTGGAGGGCTGGGGATTATATTCAGAATACATTACCCGTCCATATATGCCGGTTGAAGGGCAGCTGATTTCGTTGGATTACCGCTTACTGCGTGCAGCCCGTGCCTTTTTGGATCCCGAATTACAAGCGGGAATTATTACCCAGCAGCAGGCACTTGACTTATTAATGAAGGATGTGGTACAATCGCACGCCTTTGCATCTCAAGAAGTTGAACGTTATACCCTGAGAACACCCGGACAGGCTAACAGCTATTTTTATGGATTCACAAAGATGATAGCATTAAGAAAAGATGCTGAAGCCGCTTTAGGCACTAAATTTAACCAGCAGCATTTTCACGATTTTATATTGTCGCAAGGCGTTTTGCCTCCGGCATTAATTAGAGAAGCTGTTATGGGTGAGTTTGTGGCGAAGGAGAAATAGTTTTAGAAGCAAGAGATTAAGAGGCAGGAAAGCTCGTTTGATATTAAATCTTTTCTGTATCAGAAAAAGTTTTTAGCAGGTCTTTGGCGGGAACATATAAAACATTTCCGTCTTTATCGGCTACTACCAATTTTTCATTTTTTTCAGCGCTTGAAACAACCAGTTTTTTAACAGCTTTATTTACGCCTTCCATTATTTTGTTGCGAAACTCTATATTTTCAGGTTTTATCGCCATTGCTTTGACTTTTAATTATTTCCTAAACATCATCATTAAAAATGGTTTTTGACAAATCAAATTCTCCTTCACAAATCAATTCAGGCGGTGTTTTAGTATTTACTAATATCCAATTGTCACAAACAGCAATATATAAATTGAACAAATTATAAATCCCCCTATAATACCTCCGCTCAACAACATTATCCGGAATATGATGGCCACCCTTGCTTACCCTATAGCGACCCGTTGAATTGCTTCTTGAGGCGAACGCAACCAAAAGTAAATTAACTTAACTTTATAATCCGTTTTCCTGGCCCTTTTTATCAAGTCGACATATTCCTGGTAGATAGGGTGGTTTCAATCGCAAAATCCTTTTCGATCTTAATCAAAGTATTAATTCTCTCCAACATGATCCGGCCTGCTTCTATCGCGACACTTTCCGGGTTAAAAGGTGATAAACCTGCGGCTATACTATCGGCATTCACAAATTCTTCGCAATTCAGCATTTCGGGCAATATGGTATAACTCGCCGTTGTTTTCCCGGCACCGTTGCACTGCTATGATGTATAGGTTTGGCATTTTGATTTACTAGAGTCGTGAATTTACTTCAAAATCCCATCTACATATTCCTTCTATACTGCCCTCCTACCTCATACAAAGCATGTGAGATCTGACCTATCGAACAATATTTACAGGCTTCCATCAGGCTTTCAAAAATATTTTGGCCGGCTACGGCTTTATGTTGAAGGTCCTTTAATAGTTGTGGTACAATTTCTTCGTTGCGATGCTGAAATTCATGCAGGGCTGCGATCTGGAATTGTTTCTCTTCTTCAGTCGCCCGTATAACCTCGGATGGCACTATTGTTGGCGAACCCTTTTTATTAAGGAAGGTATTTACACCAATGATAGGATATTCCCCGGTATGCTTTAATGTTTCGTAGTAAAGGGATTCTTCCTGGATCTTACTGCGCTGGTACATAGTTTCCATGGCGCCCAGTACACCGCCGCGTTCATTGATCGCTTTAAATTCTGCTAACACCGCTTCTTCCACCAGGTCGGTAAGTTCTTCGATGATGAAAGCTCCCTGTATAGGGTTCTCATTTTTAGCAAGACCCAGTTCCCGGTTAATGATCAGTTGGATAGCCATCGCCCTGCGTACCGATTCTTCTGTAGGCGTGGTGATCGCTTCATCGTAAGCGTTGGTGTGCAGCGAATTACAGTTATCATAAATAGCATACAAAGCCTGTAGCGTGGTACGAATATCGTTAAAGTCAATCTCCTGCGCATGCAATGACCGACCGCTGGTTTGAATATGGTATTTTAGCTTTTGCGAACGGTCATTTCCCTTATATTTATTTTTTATAGCCTTTGCCCAGATGCGCCTGGCCACACGGCCAATTACCGAATACTCAGGATCGATCCCGTTACTGAAAAAGAAAGAAAGGTTTGGCGCAAAGTCGTCAATATTCATGCCCCTGCTCAGGTAATACTCTACATAAGTAAACCCGTTCGACAGCGTAAAGGCCAGCTGCGTAACCGGGTTAGCACCTGCCTCAGCAATGTGATATCCCGATATAGAAACCGAATAAAAATTCCGGACCTTTTGATCGATAAAATATTGCTGAATATCCCCCATCATCCGCAGGGCAAATTCTGTAGAGAAGATACACGTGTTTTGTGCCTGGTCTTCCTTTAATATATCTGCCTGCACCGTGCCACGAACGGTAGCGATGGCATAGGCTTTTATCTTTGCGTAAGTATCAGGAGGTAATACTTGGTCGCCGGTAAGGCCGAGTAGCATAAGGCCGAGTCCATTGTTGCCTGCCGGAAGTCCAGCCCCCTCTAAATCTCCCCCGGTTGGGGAGACTTTAGCTTCGCTTCCTTTAAAAGCCCCCCCTTCCGGGGAGGGTCGAGTGGAACCGCTATACACTGGTCGCTTTAATCCTTTATCATCATACAACTCCTTAAACTTAGCCTCTACCAAATGCTCCAGCTGATGCTCTTTAATATATTTTTCGCATTGCTGATCAATCGCTGCATTCATAAAAAAGCCAAGCAGCATAGGCGCCGGGCCGTTTATGGTCATGGACACGGAGGTGGAAGGGCTGCACAGATCAAAACCCGAATACAGCTTTTTGGCATCATCCAATGTAGCGATGCTCACGCCTGAGTTGCCTATTTTGCCATAAATATCCGGGCGGGTATGCGGATCTTCACCATATAAGGTTACTGAATCGAAAGCGGTAGATAGCCTGTGTGCCGGTTGCCCGAGCGATACATAATGGAAACGTTTGTTCGTCCGCTCCGGGCCGCCCTCACCGGCAAACATCCGGGTTGGGTCCTCCCCTTCTCGCTTTAGCGGAAATACGCCTGCGGTATAAGGGAATTCGCCGGGTAGGTTTTCAGTAAGCAGCCATCGTAAAATGTCGCCCCAGGCCTCGTATTTTGGTAATGAAATTTTAGGAATACTCAATTGCGAAAGCGAGGTATAATAAAGCGGCTGTTTGATCTCCTTATCTCTTACCTTATAAATAAAGTTTTCGGCGGTATATTGTTTAATGGTTTCGGGCCATTGTTTTAAAAGACGTTTACATTCCGGGTGCAAATGTGCTTCCAGGTGATTATAAATATCCCGTAGAGACGCAATACTTTGCGTCTTTGTATTAGCAATACTTTGTGTCTCTGTCTTGTTATCTTTTTCAAGCAATTCAATCGTTCCCTTTACCTGGAACAGCTGCTGTGCAATTTTACATTGCTCATTTACCCATTGTTTATAGGCAACGCTGCTCTCCACAATTTCAGCAAGGTAACGGTTCCTGTCGGGTGGGATGATGTAGATCTTTTCCGATTCTTCACCTTTCGCCTTTAACCTTTCGCCTTTAAACCCGAAAAAATCAACCCCGGTTTTCACCTTAATGGCTTTCATTAATTCAGAGAACAGAACGTTCATGCCGGGGTCATTGAACTGCGAGGCCATGGTGCCATATACCGGTATATCCTCGTCCTTCGCGTTAAAAAGCTGGTGATTGCGTTTGTATTGCTTGCGTACATCACGGATGGCATCCAATGCACCGCGTTTGTCGAATTTATTAAGGGCTACCAGGTCGGCAAAATCAAGCATATCGATTTTTTCAAGCTGGGTTGCTGCGCCGAACTCAGGCGTCATTACATAAAGAGAAAGGTCGCAGTAATCGGTTATCATGGTATCCGACTGGCCAATACCCGAAGTTTCCACAATTATGAGGTCATATCCGGCGGCTTTGCAAATGTCAATGCTTTCCTGTACATGTTTGGAGAGGGCCAGATTTGCCTGCCGAGTTGCCAGCGACCGCATATAAATGCGCGGATTATTTATAGAGTTCATCCTAATCCTGTCGCCAAGCAGGGCACCGCCTGTTTTACGTTTGGATGGATCCACCGAGATAATGGCCATCGTTTTATCGGTCTCCATTAAAAACCTGCGGACGATCTCATCCACCAATGATGATTTACCCGAACCACCCGTACCGGTAATACCCAAAACAGGGGTGTGTATAGTACTTATTATTTTATGAACTTCGGTTAAAAACTGATCCGCCTCTTTCGGATAGTTTTCTACTATACTAATTGCTGTAGCGATTGATTTGATATCTTTTTCGGGCAGGTGTTTTAACTCTCCGTTTAGTTTTATTTTATTCTGAAAATCGCACTTTTCCAGCATGTCGTTGATCATGCCCTGTAAACCCATTTTTCGGCCATCATCCGGCGAATAGATCCGGGTGATACCATAAGCATGCAGTTCTATTATCTCGTCCGGCAGGAATACGCCGCCGCCGCCGCCAAAAATCTTTATATGTCCCGCGCCACGCTCCTTCAGCAGGTCGTACATGTATTTAAAATATTCCAGGTGGCCGCCCTGATAACTGGTTAGGGCGATACCCTGCACATCTTCCTGTATGGCACAATTTACCACTTCATCTACCGAACGGTTATGGCCAAGGTGGATCACTTCGGCACCGGAAGACTGTAAGATCCTGCGCATAATGTTAATGGTAGCATCATGCCCGTCGAACAATGAAGCGGCAGTAACAAAACGAATTTTGTATTTTGAATGGTATGGGGCAATGCTTTCCATGGCAGGCAATAATTAGTTTACAAAATTAACAATAATTAATGTTGATAGTTGCAAACTATGCATGCATAATAATTAGCCTTAGAGATAATTAGTCCTTACTTTTTTATGAATTAAAGTTCTGCTATATTTGGGTAAACATTAAACAGGTTTTGCATTAAATAAATTGTTATGCTTACAGTACACCCGCAATATATTAAAGATGCTGACGGTAATAAATCGTTAGTGGTGCTTCCCGCTATAGAATTTGATAAGATTATGGAAGAATTGGAAGATATAGAAGATGTCCGCCTGTACGATGAAGCTAAAAAGAACGATACTGGCGAACGTATCTTATTTTCTGATTACCTGAAAAACAGGAAACACAAAAATGCCTAACTATACTCTCGTCTTATCTAAAAAAGCTGAAAAGCAATTAGACAATCTTCCCGACCATATTGCTGAACCTATTCTTAACGCCATTACGAATTTAGAAGAAAACCCACGCCCTCAAGGTTACAAAAAACTAACGGGCAGGCCAGGTTACAGGATCAGAATTGGTAATTACCGTGTTATCTACGATATTTTCGATACCCAACTTATCGTAGAAATCATTACACTCGGACACAGAAAAGATATTTATGAATAATACTGAGTCAAGCTTGTCCATGGCTCGGTTTAGACAATAAGCTAAGAGCAGCTCCAGCATCTAACTATTATAAGCCATTTCCAACCCCGCAATATCAAGCTTAGTCATTTTCATCATCGCGTTCATTACCTTATTGGCCTTTACCCGGTCAGGGTCACCCATTAAACGACCAAGGGCGTTAGGCACAATTTGCCACGTTATACCAAATTTATCGTCGAGCCAGCCGCATTGATTTATCTTTCCGCCTTCAGATAGTTTTTCCCAATAATGATCAACTTCCTGCTGTGTTTCGCATTTCACAAAAAACGAGATGGCGGGCGAAGGCGTAAACATTGGGCCGCCATCCAGTATCATAAACTCTATACCGTTAAGCATAAAACTTGCGGTCATTACCTTTCCTTTTGCACCGGGCACATCGCCAGGAAGATAGTTCATGTTTATTATTTTACTGTTTTTAAATATTGCGGTGTAAAAATATACGGCCTCCTCTACCTTACCATCGAACCATAAAAAAGGGGCAATCTGTTGCGAATTGGTAACAGTTGGTTCTTTGGTTACTGCCAGGGTTTCACTATCTTTTGTTTCCATTACTTTAATTTTTAATTGGTTGATTATAAAGTAAAGTTACTTAACAAAACAAGGTAAGCAATGGGTTAAAGAGCCAATTTAAGGGGGCGATGATGACAAATTAAAACCATTGAAAAATCATTTGGTTAGAAACACCACTCTCATTTTTCCAAACCACCCAGTTGGTTGGAATTGGTTTTTGTTCATTGATTTTAATTTTTAACTAAAAAAGCGGGACTTGTTCTACAAATCCCGCTTTCCGGGCTGTACCCGGCACATTATTGCAGCATCACTGCTGTTAACTACCAATTACTTGTGACTTTTAGAATCTGAACCGCGTGAAGATGAGCCTCCTGAGTTACTTTTTGACTGATTTCCGCTTTTGCTGCTGTTGTTTGAACCTGCACCCATTTTCTTTGAATTGTCGTCTTCCTTGTGGCTGCCGGTATTTCCAGTACCTTTTGTAGTTGCCATAACTTTAAAAATTTAAGTTAAATAATTGTTATTTGCCTTTATGTATTAAAAAGCGTACCATCGCAAATAAGCATCTGATAGTTCATTATAAATAATTAATTAACAATAGGTTAATTTTATTTCGATACTAAAAACACTATTTGGCATAATCCCTACAAAAACCAGACGTGTACAGATTTTGCTAACAATTGTTCACAAAAGTAGATAAATGTGGGAGCGCACCGTAAAAAACTGCGATCCCTCTTGTCATTCAAAACACAGCGAAGTATCTTCTGCGCCCGGTAAGTATATCGCACAACCTTTACGATAAATAAGATCCTTAGCTCTCGCTCTGGATGACAAGAAAAAAACAACCTATTTGTCATGTTGGCAGTGAAACATCTTCTGCGCACGATAAGTAACCCGCAGACCTGGCAATTGAAGAAGATACTTCGCTATGCTCTGTATGACAATGATGGAGATAATTCAACCTCAAAAATCCCTATCTTTGCCCGCAATCAATATGGTGACAGATACAACAGCAGCGGTTTGGGAAAAGGGCTATAACAATTACGGCCCCTGGCTTCGGGAGAAGTATAAGGGGATGCGGGTGTTTAAAGTGATTGTGGATGGCGGCTTTACCTGCCCTAACCGGGATGGTTCCAAAGGCTATGGCGGCTGCACCTATTGTAATGTTGATTCGTTTACCCCGTCGGTTTCGCGCAACAACCCATCCGTACGCGAGCAGGTGATACAGGGCGTGGAGCGTGCCCGCAAAGGCAACAAGGCCGATAAGTTTATCATTTACTTTCAGCCCAATACCAATACCTATGCTCCGGCGCATTATTTAAAAATGATGTATGACGAAGCGCTTAGCTATCATACTGAAGATATCGTCGGCCTTTCCATTGGCACCCGTCCGGATTGTATAGATGCCGAAAAGATAGCCCTGCTGGAAAGCTACACCGACCGTTTCGACGTAGACCTGGAAATGGGCATGGAAAGTATCTATAACGATACACTTGCGCAGATCAACAGAGGATGCACCCATGAAGACCTGGTTAAAGCTTTAAAGCTGGTGGAAAACAGCAAGCTGGATATTTGCGTACATACTGTTTTTGGCTTCCCCTGGGAGACAAAGGAGATGATGCTGAAATATGCCGATGAGATCAACCGCTTTCCGCAAATAAAATTTGTAAAGTTCCACCACCTGCATATTGTTGAAGGCTCGGTAATGGGTGTAAAGTATAAACGCGACCCTTTTAAAGTTTTCAGCATTGAGGAATATGCCGACTTTCTTTGTGAGCTTTTACCGTTGGTACGTCCGGATATTGTTATCCAGCGCCTTTTCGGCCTCAGCGACCGTGAATTGCTGATAGCACCCAACTGGGGTTTAAAAAAATCAGAGATTCAATATTATATTGATCAGAGAATATTAGCGCGCGGTGTTGTGCAGGGATCAAAATATTAACCTTTTCTTTTGGGATGCTGAGTCCCATCGAAGGGTGACACTCTTTTTTGTGTTTGTAATTCAGCAACAATGCTTAAAGATAACTTAATCCCGTTTTTTCCGTAAACATCTGCGAAAAAATTTATCTTAGGACATTAATTAATATTTAAAAGCTGCTTTGTCACAAAAGTCTTTACAAAATTACATTCCGGCATTAACAGGGGTACGCGCATTGGCCGCTTACCTGGTATTTATATCCCATTTCGCTTACGTTTTTGACGATAAATTTCCCCATATCATACGGCGTTTCCTGGGTGAGTTCCATATAGGGGTATCAATTTTTTTCGTTTTATCCGGCTTTCTTATCACGTACCGTTATTACAATAACTTTCATCTAACAAAAAACTGGTTTAAACAATATTTAAAAAACAGGGTAGCCCGTATTTACCCAATGTACTTTTTGCTTACCGTTGCCGCCTTTGTATATTATTTTTTTACCAGGGACCCGGCAATCACCAAAGGTACCGGCAACCCTATCGCCCTGATGTTTTTGAACATTACTTTTATCCGCGGCTTTTTTTACCAGTTTTGGGATACCGGGATAGCGCAGGGATGGTCGCTTACGGTGGAGGAATGTTTTTACTTTTCGGCCCCCATTGTTTTCTTTATCGCCAAAAAATATAACAGGTTTTATATCCAGCCGGTTGTTATAACGTCAATTGGTATTTTACTGGTGCTCATTTTCCGGAATGTTAACTGGCATGGATTCTTCGGCAATTTTACCTTTATGTTTCTTTTTACATTTTTTGGCCGCTGCTTTGAATTTTTTGTTGGGATACAATTGGCCCGCATCGTAATAAAAAATGGCTTTACACGTACAAAGAAGGTCAATTTTACCTATTTGGGCTTCGCAGCGATATTTATTTGTGTATTTATAATGGCGCTCCAGCCCATTACCAAACCCTGGGGCTTCGGTTTAGAAAGCCCTATCGGTATTATTACCAATAATTACATTCTTTGTATAGCTGTAACCTTTTTCTTTTATGGCCTGCTTACAGAAACAACTATGCTTAAAGGCATATTGGCCAACCCTTTTGTTGAGCTGCTGGGCAAAAGCTCCTATATCTTTTACCTTATCCATTTAGGCTGGATGTATACCCTGATCCATGGATGGATAAACCACTTAAATGATTACGTTTTTACCCTATATGATAAGTGGGGAGTAAACTGGCATTCGCCCTTTGAATATGACTGGTTAAACCTTATTTACATTTTTATCGTACTAAACGCCGTTTCTGTAACTTTATATAAAATTATTGAGGAACCGTTAAACCATTATATCCGTAAATCACACTTTCTGATCAAATATCAGCCGCGACCCAAAGGGATAGAAGATTAGGATTTATACAAATAATACAGGTTTATAGATGATAATAATTTAACTTAGGAGGTGCCTGCGGAATGTATTCGTAATGGCTTCAGATTGGGCGAATCCCGGCACGGTAATAGTCAATGTTAAATAAAAACCAAATCAGGTGATCTGATCAAAAAAATAAAATAATATAAGAATGCCTTATGGCTGACCTATAAATAATATGATAAGAGTTTTAAACAAGTTTTTAATTACAATTTGCTGCTTTGCAATACTAACCGGCGTAAAGCAGGCTTCGGCACAGGACGGCGATAAAACAGGCACCGTTAATACGGCATTAACCACCCA
>JAQBOU010000116.1 GCA_028287865.1 Mucilaginibacter sp.
AAAATGTAGCCTTTTGCGCTTCTGTGCCGCCCTCCACCGCCATGCGGCCCAGCAACGTGTTCCAAATCTTATCTGCGGCTTTGTGGGTATCTTCAAACGATCGGTATTGGCCAAGCTCAGTTTGCAACGTTAGCTGTGCCTGATCAGGACTAATGTAGGATGACGCTACTTTTGCAGATACCGTTTCACCGTCCTTAAATTTCAGAAAGGCACCTACGCCATCCCCTTCGGCTTCTGTTTGTTGAGCGCTGGTGGTATTTTTTTTATTTTCCCAGGTACCGTAAGCGGCAAAAGGTTTATCAAATACAATTACAAAATAATTTTTAAAGCCCTGCGGCGCCCAGCGGCAGTTATTTACCCATCCGGTTATCGTTCTTTTGGCTGGATCTATTTTCACCATGCTCATTTTGGTGTACCCATCCAGCACCAGGTAAGCGCCCTGGCCTTTGGGAAATGTAAACCGCAAATGGGCACCACGTTCTGTAGGGCTGATCTCTGAGGTGATGTTATTATCCAGCTTAACCTTATAATAACCTGGCTGCGCAATTTCGTTATCATGGCTAAATGATGCGGCCCTTTCATTTTCATTTACTACCAATTTACCGGTAACCGGCATCAGGCTAAACACAGCGTAATCGTTAACCCATGAGCTGCACTGGTGCGATTGCTGAAAGCCCCGGATAGTTTTCTCGAAATACTGATACTTCCAGCCATCACCGTTCTTTCCGGTTTGGGGTGTCCAGGTGTTCATACCAAAAGGCAGGGAGGTAGCCGGGTAAGTGTTACCGTAAGAGAAATCGTACTTCGTGGTAGTGCCCTGCCGGGTATTAACATATTTAACGAGGTTTGGTTGCTGGGCAAACAAAGCAGTGCCCAAAAGCAACGCAGTGCAGGTAAGTAAGCCTTTATTCATTGTTTTTTTTATTTTAGACTACAAATTATTTACAAAAAAAGAGGCGCGGGCGCCTCCTTTAAATCAAATATAAACTAACTCAATTAATCCTGATTAATTACAGCCTTATACATTAGCTCGGCCGCATATTTATTGCCGTCATCGTTAAGGTGCACGCCTTCTTTTGTTAAGATGCCGTTCTCTTTATTTTGCGGGTTATTTTTAAGGCCATATTGATGAAACAAACTGCGAAAATCTACCAGGCCGCAATTGTACTGCTTAGCCAGATCGCGGATGCTTTGCGAATATTTATTTAAATCTCCATCGAGCTCATTGCTATAATCTGTTTTTTCGCCTACGCAGGCTGGTGTGCACAACACCAGCTTAATATTCTTAGCCTGGAATTTTTTTATTAAAGCGGTATAAAAACGGCCAAACTTGTCATAATCCGTACCAGTACCCGCCAGGCGTTTATGCCATACATCGTTTACGCCTACCCATATTACTACCACGTTGGGGTTTTTGGCAAGCACGTCATCTTCATACCGGAGGTATAGGTCATAAATTTTGTTGCCACCAATGCCTGCGCCGCTAACCATATAATCGGCATCTTTATGCTCATCCTTTAAGCGCTGCTGTATTAAACTAATAAAGCCATTTGGCTGCACGGCATATTCGGTAATAGAATCGCCAAAAAATACTACATTAACCGGCTTTTTGAGTTTAAATGAACACAAAGCAACGATAGCTGCCAACAGGATAATCTTTTTCACAATGTATTAAAGTAAAGTGGCTAAATTGATTTAGCAAATATAGATATAATTTATTTACTTCCAAATTAACTATGAAATTCATTTTACCACCAACGAGCCGTCCCAATTGGACGAAGAAAATACCAAGCGTCCTGTAGGGACGCCTGATAGGTAGCAAGCACATCCATTACCTTTATTTACGTTCCATAGGAACGTTTGGTAACGCCGCAAATGCTCTCATGCTGTCGCTTTAGACTTTTTAATGTTATGAGTTGCTTAACCTCCGGAGCATCCTTGTTATAGAAAAGAAAGCGAAAAAGTTTACGGCTCCAATTAGGAGCCTGCTTTATGTCGACTGCTTTGGAGCGACAATGGGAAAAATTAATGCGGCTGCCTTGTGAAATTTATCGAAATTTTATCCGAATAAACCTGGGGCGATATAAATTTGGATAAACCTTCAGGTCAT
Source organism: Mucilaginibacter sp. (assembly GCA_028287865.1). Lineage (GTDB taxonomy): Bacteria > Bacteroidota > Bacteroidia > Sphingobacteriales > Sphingobacteriaceae > Mucilaginibacter. The sequence continues at coordinate 2,111 of JAQBOU010000116.1, forward strand.
TTATAAAATCGGTAGAGTTGATATTATAGCTGATCAATAATTCACCTGGATTTGAAAGTGATGGATGTGCTTTAGCATTATAAACCAAAAACGTACTTTTTATGAGATCAGGCTTGCAATCCCAAAGTTCTATAATTGGACCAAAAGGTCCATACGGGGTAGCGCCTATACGCATACCCACCGTGGCAGACATACCATCAACCTGGAAAACAAGTGCATAGCGGCCATCAGGGAGCGCCGTTAAACTCAATTCGTTCGATACATCTGTGGCAACATCGGCAACGCCGGCTATCTCTTTTAACCAGCTCTTTCCATTCCAGAAAGTCCATTTATCAAAATGTTCAAAATCTACAGGCAATACACGGGCAACCATTAGTCTTTTGGCGATGCCCCGTACCCCATAAACATAAACATACCCGTCGGGATGTGGTGCTCCGGCCGCTTTAGTATTCACATAAATGCCCGCACCAAATGAGCCGCTTTCACCCGCCTGGTCGGTTAGGGAAAAAGGTGTATCCATTTGGGTTTGCGTTTTATACGGCGGCCGGCTGTTTGCTGTAATTTTTATCAGCGTATTGCCCACTTCTTTAAACCCAAAAGGCCCATCGCTAACGTTGCGAACGCGGTAGCCAAAAATGTAAGTGGCGTTATCCAGTTCCTGGTCAACAAAACCGTCGCCCAGCCAATAGTAATCGCCTTTTTTTGTTTGCGGAGTTCGGGGGATAAAAATTGATTCCGGTTTTCCGATGCTGTCCTTATCCCAATAAAAATGAATATTGCGCGGCTGTGGTTTATTTCCATTTAAAATAGCAACTGCATTGTGGATCATTTTATATCCCGGAACCATGGTACCGTTACTTATTGTCCCTATCATGCTATCGCTAAAAATAAAAAGTATTTTATCGCTGCTTTTTGCCGTTTTACCTTTTATCCCGTTAAGCGGGATGGTGTAAATCCCGTCGCCCCCAAACCAACCCGAATCCCGTTTTAACAGCGCCGACCATTCAGGAGCTTCTGCAACGGTAAATTTTATATGGGTGAGATCTACCGTCTTATTTGTATCCTGGCCACGAGAAATGGTAGCCACGAAAAGCAGTAAAGCGATAACAATTAAAAGTAAATACGTTTTCATTAATAAATAGCTGGCAGCGGCAAAGCTGATGTAAATTTAATTATTTATCAATACAACACTCTATGTTGTATTTTTATACGATGATAAATTATGGACGATATACCAACTATCCCCCCAATGATCATTCCGGTGCAGATCCATTCGGCCTGCGTCAGATTAAATTCTAAAAATTGATAGCGGCCATTTACCCGGATGGTTTCTATCAATATCCTTTCGGTTGCATTCAAAATTAAATAAATGTAAAACATCAATCCTGCTGCGTGAATGTGCTTTCTTATAGCCCATAGCCCTCCAAATAATAACAGGCATAAAACAGCTTCATAAAACGAGGTAGGGTAAACACCGCGAACCAGCTCATGACAAAAGTTGCCTGAACAATTTTCAATCGGTAACCCCGCATTGATCAGGTTATGCGGAAACCTGTATGACCAGGCCCAATCCGGCAGCCAGTTCAGCCCGGCGGGCTTGGGATGCATATTCACTATTCCCCAATCACCGTCGCCAGAGAGTGCGCAACCTATTCGCCCAACTGCATAGGCCAGCATCATACCGGGCGATCCGATATCAGCCAGGTGATCCAACCGCATTCCGCGTTTATGGCAGAAATACAGGTAGGCTAATGCGCCAAAAATTAAGCCACCATAATATGTAAAGCCGCTTACTGAAAACAACGTTCCCATAGGGTCGTACTTTAAATGATCGACGTGTTCGGCTGTATCAAACAGCTTGGCGCCGATGAATCCCCAAAAAGCGACGGTAAAAACAATTTTCAGCGTGAGCTGGTAAGGATGAATTATTTTTTCGACTATCACCGGTTGCGCTAATTGCGCCTTCTTCCTGTCGTACCAGGCCCAATAGCCGAAGGCCAAACCACAAACAATACCGCAGATCAGATTCCCCTGCAGCGAAAGGATATATTTTTGAGGGTTCAACAAAAACGAGTGCTGGCTGATCAACCCACCCAATATTTTAAAACCAAAAACAAAACCCAGCAGGCTGTTGACAGTTAATTCGATTGCAGACGCAGGTTTACCCTCCACTACGGTTTGTGTAAAGGCGTATATTTTTCCCTCCGCTTCCTTTCTTTTAAACTCCGATCTAAAAACCTGGTACGACAGCACAAATGCCATTGCCATAAAAAAACCCAGCGTTTGAACCGGGAACACGATATGCGTATGAAACAGATAATTTATAAGATGGCCAATGGTTGGAAACATGCTGCTAATTTAACTTAATTAACGTTTTGCATGTAAAAAACAACAGTACCTGATGCTGCTTTTTATGCCGGCACCAGGTACTATTGCGTTTGTAAATTTAAAAGCCAACTTGTACGCCCAGGTTTATTACGCGCTGGTTAATGTAGGCGTCTCCGGCGGAGTTGGTTTGCACCTCGGGATCTTGCTGATATTTGCGGTAGTTATCAAAAGTAAGCAGGTTATATGCGCTCATGTAGATCCGCGCGCTGTTGATATGAAACGGTAATAATTTAGTTGGAAACTGGTAACCCACATCCAATGTTTTTAAACGGATGTAGTAGGCATTAACCAGCCAGTAATCTGACGGATACGCCGATGGGCTGTCAACCGTTCCCGGTACTGATGTTAACCTTGGGAATTGTGCACTGCCGGCGGTAGCAGGCGTCCACCTTTGCAGGTCAATCGGCTGAAACTGACTCTGGAACGGTTCAATTGCCGTACCGGTTAGTATAAAGCTGTAATTAAACGCGCCCTGGAAAAGTACATTTATACTGAAACCTTTGTAAACTGCCCCTAAGGAAAAGCCAAGCGTAGTATTGGGCAGATTAGGATTGCCAATAGCGCGCTGATCAAATACGTTTATCACACCGTCGCCATTCAGGTCCTGGTATCGCAAATCGCCGGCTTGTATCGGCAGGCCATTATCCGGTATCGCTATTGGGTCACCCGCGTTCGAGCCATTATGTGCGGCTCTGTAACTGGTTTCGGCAGTTATATTTGCCGCTGTATAATAACCCAGGTAATGATAACCGAACGGCTGCCCTATGGGATGGCCTGTCTTTGCCAGCCATGGATAGGCCGGGGAGGCTTCGTCTTGATAAAGTATTTTGTTTTTGGCGTACGAGAATACAAAGCTGGTGTTATATTGTACATTGCCAATTGTGTTATGATAACTGATCTGCCCGTCGAAACCCTGGTTCTGCACCCGGCCCAGGTTAATTGCCGGCAAACCTACTCCTAATACTCCGGTGATACTTCCCGGGGTAATCAGCTGGTCGTACCGAACGTCGTGAAACACATCGATAGTTGCCGAGATGTGATCTTTTAACAGGTTCATATCCAAACCAATATCCAACTTCCTGCTTTTTTCCCATACCACGTTGTTATTGCTCAATGCACCTTCGGAAATTGTTGGATAAAGTTGCTGGCTTTCGCCGAAGTTGTAACCGCCGCCGCTGTTATAGGTCTGCGAGTAAACATATCTGTTGCCGGGTGCAGCATCAGACCCAACCAAACCGAACGAGCCTCTTATTTTAAATAAACTAAAAGTTGGGAATGCATCTTTAAAGTACTTTTCCTTTGCCATGTTGTAGCCTAAGCCAACAGCCGGAAATAAACCATACTGATGGCTGGCAGCGAACCGGTCCGAACCGTTGTAAGCCACGTTAAAATCCACCAGGTAAATTCCATTATAGTCATAAGCAGCCTTTGCCGATATCCCGCGGAATTTCTGCGGAACACCCACATCTCCCGGAGCTAAATTATTAGAACCGTTATTATCCACACTGGCATATTGTGTATATGATTGCTGGTTAAGCAAAAGCAAACCGGTAAAGTGGTTCTTGCCAAAGGTCCTGTCGTAATTTGAAAACAACTGGATATTTACGTTCGTATTGTAAATATCGGTATTCCCCTGGTACAGGTAGGTACCAAAAACATACGGCGCATTTGGCTTTAAAGAATAAGTATTGGTGGTAGGGTCATAATGGTATGAAGGGTAGTTCCCAAAATTAGTGACACCCTTTTGAAACTCGTCAGTACTTGCATAGGCTATCCTTGCCGTTACCGAAAGACCGGGTGTAATATTATCGAGCTTTTGCACCGCCCCGAATAAAACATTATAGTCTGTTCGCCTGAAATGCTCGTAACCATCGCCGGATAGCCTGGCATTTAATGTTGGCAGGGCGCCCGGTGTAAACTTTGAATAATTGTAAGCGAAGCTGCCATTAGGATTTAAAAAGGGTGCTGAAAATGGCGTTTCCTGGGCAAAATTATAAATTCCATTTATTGCGTTTTCTGAACCGGGCTGGTTAAGGTCAGAAAACCGGGTGGTAACGTCCAACCGCAGGTTAAGTGTTTTATTGGCCTGCAGATCAAGGTTCGATCTGAAATTATAGCGTTTAAAGTAGTAATTGGTATTCACCTGGTCGGTTGGATCCTGAAAATCCCTGTTCAATCCATTTTGGGTAAGTGCCCCGCCTGATATAAAGTATTTAATAGCAGTTGTTCCGCCCGATATATCCAAATTGGTATTGGCCTGGTAAGAAAACTTCTTGAATATCTGGTTATACCAATCAGTATTCGGGTGTCCGTAAGGATCGGTCCCGTTTTGGAATAAGGTAAGATCATTTTTCGTAAATGCTGGTACCAATCCGTCATTTTTTTCGGCTTCATTTATTAATACGGCCGACTGGTACGAGTCAAGGAATTTGGGCGTAAGGGTTGGGTTTTGCAGCCCGCCTTCAACCCTTAAATTAATCTTTGGCGCCCCGGCTTTACCCCTGCGGGTTGTAACTACCAGTACACCATTGGCGCCTTTGATACCATAAATAGCAGTAGTTGACGCATCCTTTAATATAGTGATGCTTTCAATTTCATTCACGTTTATCTGTTGCAGCTGATCATAGGTGTACTCAATGTCATCAACCAAAATCAGCGGCTGATTGCCGTTCACATTCAGCGAACTTACACCCCTTATATAGAAATCTGAGGCATCTTTACCGGGCTGGCCCGAAGACTGCTGCGAGAAAAAGCCCGGCAGTCTGCCGGTCAACGCGTTTTGCACGTTTGCCGTTGGCACAGTGCGTATCTCCTCGCCCGAAATAGTGCTTGAGGCACCGGTAGTGGTAATACGCTTTGCCGGCGTAAAGCCAACCACGGTTACTTCATCAAGGCCATTACTGTTGGCCTGTAAGTTAATATCAATTGATAATTTACCTGCAACATTTACTTCACGTGTAACATAACCGATAAACCTGATCATCAAAATATCCGAGCTTCCTTTTAAGGTAAGCTTAAAATGGCCGTTAACATCAGTAATAGTTCCATTGCTCATCAAGCCCTTTTCAACAACCGAGGCTCCCGGAAGCGAACCGCCCAGGTCCCTTACTGAGCCGGTTATGGTGTGCCCCTGCGCCAGCAGCGTTAAGGGTCCCATGATTAGTATAATTTGAAAGAAAAGTATTATTCTTCTCATAATTTCTTTATTGATTTTTAAGTGGATCTGATCGTTTACCATCCGGGATTTTGTTTCATGTTTGGATTTTTCAGCACTTCATCATACGGAATGGGGTACAGGTACATCTTAGGCTGCGTAAATTTGGTAGTTAAAACATTTATTATGTTATAAGTAGTAGCGTTACCCGATTGATTAATGGTTTCTCCCCTGCGTGGCTGATTCATTACGGTTTCGGCAATTTTCCAGCGGCGTATATCAAAGTACCTGCTTTCCTCAAAGGCCAGCTCAATCCGGCGTTCGTTTTGTATCACCGCACGCATATCGGCCTGGGTCATTCCTGCTTTAAGGCCATACATACCATCAGACCCCGCGTTGATGCCTGCCCGTTTCCTTAAAGAAATTATAGTGCTGTAAACATTGCTGTTGGGCGAAGCGAGTGCTTCGTTTTCGGCTTCGGCATAATCCAGCAATACTTCGGCATAGCGTAGTATCACCCAATCTTCATTATGGGCTCCATAAGCGTTGGCATTTTCAAAATTTCCCATAAATTTTCTCATATAATAACTGGTCAGCGTTTGCTGCTGGCCGGTATTTGGCTTGCTTTGTCCGCCTTCAAAAGTTTGCAATTGGGTATTTAGCCATTGTGCGCCGTTATATAGTACCGTGTAGGATAACCGCGGGTCGCGGTTGGCATAAGGATTATTGGAATCGTAACCTGATGATACATCGGTAATGAGCAGGCCATTATTCATGGGGAACGCATCAACCAGGTCCTGCGTCGGGCTGGTCCGTCCCAAGCCATTTGCAGCAGGGAACCCAACCGGCCCGTTAGCGCTTTCAATGGTATTCCCGTTATCGCCCTGACGTATAAATATTATTTCGGGATTATTCTGCGTTAAAAAAACATCCTTAAAGCTTTGGTCGAGCGAAAAAACGTTAAGGTTTATAACGTCCTGAGCGGCCTGTGCCGCTGCTACCCAGCGGGTCTGATCTGCATTGGTATAGCCCGTAAGCGGGTTAGCCGCATCAATATTTCCGCCATTAAAAAGGGGACTTGCGGCATACAATAAAACCCTTGCCTTAAGCGCCATAGCGGCACCCTTTGTTGCCCGGCCGTAATAGGCGTTTGGCGAAATAATAGGGTTTGTAAGCATGCTATCCTTTATGGCGTCGCACTCACTGGTAATGTAATTAATGCAGTCGGAAAAAGAATTCCGCGGCAGCGAAACATTATCATTAATAGTATAGACCTTGTCTCCCAGCAAGGGCACACCGCCAAAACGCTTAACCAGCTCGAAGTAAAAATAAGCCCTTAAAAATCTGGCTTCGCTTTTCCAGGTATATTTCATCGAATAACCGTTATAAGTTTGCTGTACCGGCACTACACCAATATTGGAAACAAACTCGTTGGCCATCCGTATCCCCGCCCAATAACTTGCTGTACCCGACCAAACATTCTCATTTGCCGGCAGCGTGGATGAATTGTAGGCCGCTGTGGACAAAACAGTTACCTGGTTGGTGCTTCCTGCTGCAGACGATACCGCATCATCGCTTGCCGCATCCAGGTAATCAGTCGCTACAACATTGTGTCCGTCCCTCAGCAAGGCGTAAATGGAGTTAAGGTATGAATGAGCGTTTGTACCCAGCGAGTCGTACTTATCAAAAACGATGTTCAGGGTTTGTTTATCAACCGGGAACTGCTCATACTTTTTGCAGGCGCTTATGCCGCATGCAAGTGAAATAATCGCTACCCAAAATATATTTTTATAATTCCTCATGATCTGAATTTTAATTTTCAAAAACTAAAGCTTAATAGTTGCCCCCAAATTAATTACCCGTTGTATTGGGTATGGATTATAGTTTGAAGGATTTCCATAATAAACCTCCGGATCCTGCCCTTTGAAACCCGACAGTGTTAACAGGTTTTCGCCGTTTGCAAATACCCTTATGCCACCCAGCTTCAGCTTTTTACATAGCTGGTAGGGCAGGCTATAGCCTATTTCCATGTTTTTAAGCCTCAAATAATCGCCCGACTTAATATCGAAAGAGGATAAGGCTGTATTATTGAGGTTACCTAATGATAATCTTGGCAATTGTGCCGTTGCTGCTGTTTCCGGGGTCCACCTCGAGGTTAACACATCATAACCCTGGCCTACATATTGGTTGCCAAATAGTCCTAACCCGATGAAGCCGGAATATTGGTTATCAGCGATGCTTACCTGCCGGTTGGTTACGCCCTGTACGATGGCGCTAAAGCTGAAGCCCTTATAGTTGAAACCGATAGTGGTGCCGAAATAAATAAGTGGTTTGGTACCGGCAATAGGCGAAAGATCAAACTGGTTGATCACACCATCGTTGTTCAGATCTTTGTATTTAATATCGCCCGGCTTCGGCGTGTAGCCTACCGTTGTAGCGCTATGTGCTGCATCCGCTGCACTTTGAAAAAAGCCTAATGCCGTGTAGCCATAAATTGCAGTTACAGGCTGGCCGGTGTGCCTTACCCATGGATATGGCGAAGGCTCTTCATCGCTGTACACAACCTTCGATGCTTCAAGCGATATATTACCGGTGACGAAATAGTTAAAATTGCCCAGGTTGTTTGAATAGGTAAGGCTCAGTTCACCGCCCTTATACAAATTTATACCTATATTTTGGACTGTATAAGGGGTCCCTAATAGCGCTATGCTATTGCCGCGCACTTGCAACAAGTTGTAATAGGTATCGTGGTAATAATCGGCGGTTATCTTAAAATGGTTTTTAAATAAGGAGATATCTGTACCAATATCAATTTTGTGCGCATTTTCCCAACTGATATTGGGGTTTGCCAATGGATCAATGGTTATACCACCGCCTACAGAGCGGTCGGTTCCCTGGGGATACGCATTGTAAACACCGCTGTAGGTTTGTGCATAGCCATAATAGCCGTAGCTGTCCACATTCGCGTTACCGGTCTTTCCATAATCTGCGCGCCATTTCCATGAATCTATCCAGGTAAGATTGTCTTTAATAAAGGCTTCCTTGCCCATTTGCCAGCCAATTCCTCCCGCGTAAAACCATCCAAACTGGTGGCCCGGCGGATACCGGTTATAGCCGCTGTTATTAACCGCACCTTCTATAAAGTATTTTCCATCGTAATTGTAGCCGACTTTAAAAGCCCTGTCATTGGTAATTTCAGGAAGATCGAAAGTTAATACCACCGAACGGTAATCAGCCAGCAGCATGGCATTAATGTTGTTTTTACCAAAGCTGCGGTCATAGTTAAGCGCACCCTGCGCAAAGGCATAGCGGGCGCTGGTTACTGTTGTAAAAAGGTTGCTTTGCGAAACTGTACTTCCCACAGCAGCATAGCTGGAGTCTCTTGCGGTATACAGGTAGCTTTGATTCTGTAAGCTGCGGTTCAAAACCGTTTGCGATTCGATGGACAAATTGCCCTTCGCCCTGAACGACAATCCGGGTACAAAGCTGCCCATATCATAATTTAGGTCCAGGTTTGCCAGTACATCCTGGCTGTTGGTTTGTATATAACCCGAATTTTGTGATTGCGCCAAAAGGTTGTTGTTATAAAACGATGTGCCCCCAAATGAGCCATTAGGGTTAAATACCGGATAGGCGTTATTTGGAAGAGAATAAAGCGTTTGTAATATGCTGCTATAGCCTGCCCCGGGTTCAGTACCCTGCTGAATACGACCAAATAGCTGCAGGTCAACTTTAAATTTTTTGGTCACATCAACGCTCAGGTCGGAGTTGATTACATACCTGCTCAGGTCGTTATTGGTACTATAGGGTACCGAGCCTGATGTTTTAAATATACCGCCCTGATCCATGTAATTTAATGAGATAGTATAGCGGGCCACCTGCGTGCCGCCGTTAACATTTAACTTATAGCTTGTTATAGGGGAATAGTCATTAAGAATAGTTTTGAACCAGTTAACATCAGGGTGCCCGGTTGGATCGGTATGGTTTTTATAAGCGTTAAAATCGGCGGCAGAATATATGGGGGCTTTCCCGTCGTTTTGCAGGGCTTCATTGTATAAATAAGCATATTGGTAAGCAGATAAAGGTGTTGGCAAGCCAAGTGATTGCTGCATGCCGGTTTCGGCTGTGAATGAGATACGCGGCGCACCAATTGTGGGGCGTTTTGTGGTAACCAATAATATTCCGTTTGAACTGTTGATGCCCAATAAAATGGTTGACAGCGCATCCTTCAATACCGAAATAGATTCAATGCTCTCGGGATCGATAGAAGATATTTCCCGTTGAACGCCATCGATCACGGTGATGGCGTTTTGACCGCGTATCTTCAAACTGATCTCTGAGTTATCATTTGGGACTACATTATGGCCGGTTATTACGTTAGCAAATAAACCGTTGTTAGTTTGAACGCTTGTTTGAGCGGCTGAAAAACCGCTTGTCTGCTGGGTATATAAACCGGGTAGCTGCCCGGGCAATGCATAGGTATAAAGTGTTGCAGGAGTTGTTGTTAACTGGTTGGTGTAGATAGAAGCGACTGAACCAAGCAAGGCAGATCTGTCTGCCTGATCATATAATACGTCAACCTTGTCCGGAGATTGCAGGTAGTTATCTAACAGTTTTACTGTTAATTCTTTATCATCCTTTATTTTTATTTCGCTTACATTATGCCCACGGTATTTAAAAACCAACACACTCCCTAAACCCGCTTTTATTTCAAAATGCCCTGCAGTTTTAGTTGTGAAAGCTTCGGCAGTGCCCTTAACGGATACTTCGGCACCCTTTACAGGCCGGTTATCCTCATCAATCACTATCCCTGTTACCATGCCCGGAACATGATTAACCGATTTAGCAGTAGTATCCTGCATAATGGCAAAACCGGATCTCACCGAAAAGAACATCAGTATGATGAATCCTGTAAAGCATTTTTTCAAGTAGCAATTGGCCATAGTTTCTATATTTTTATTGGCAAAAAATCGAAATATCTATTATTAGCATCTGCGTATCACGCTTAAACCAGCGCAATAAACAGGTGGTATTTACTTTTAACGTCGGAGAGAAACCAGGTCATTACTTCAACTATCCCAGCCGCTCTTTGATCTGTATCAGTTACATTTAAATGTGTAAGTAAAGGGGCTTGCGGTATTACCATAGCCCACCTTAATATTTCCGGTTGCATCCGTCAGGAAATAGTTCATATTTACAATGGTTTGCGAATCAGCTATCCCAAAGTACGATCGGGGCCATATGGTAATTTTATACTTATTGCTGCCGGCTACCGTTTGTGTAAACTGTGTTTTTGCTGATTGATCGCAAACGGTATAAGTTTTCCCGTCGCTGGTATTGGCTGTGGCGCATAAATAAACCTTTGAAGCACCCATTAATGCAGTTGGTGTTACTGTTCCGTCAAATGTGATTGTGACAAAATCGTTATCCAGAGTTTTTGGCGGATCGGCACTTGTTAGCTGCGGATTGCAAAAATCAACTATATCGCCGCTACCGCCGGTAAGCATAAAACATGGCGTAACCTGTTCGGCATAATATTCGTATTTTGCCCCACCGTCAATACTCCCATCAACGTCATGTAAGCCGTCATTTGATTCTGCTATCACATAGCCTAGCTTACATAATGTATTATTATTATCGGCGCCTACTTTTAAGCTGATGTTTAAGGTAGCTGTTATTTCCTCACCGTTACTCAATGGGAACCCTACATCAGACTGATAAACAACCCATTCCATGTCATTTACCAGGTTGCCCCCAATGCCAAATTTTTTAAGCAAGGCAGCTGACCAGGTTAGCCCGCTACTTTGGGGCTCAATAGTGGTTGATGGCATCAGCACCATTTTACCATTACCCGCAGTGCTGGTGTAGGTTATTTTAGCATTTTGGGCCGCGGCCCAGCCTTTGGGCGCAAGGAAACCAAATACCAGGTTTTCGGTTGTGCTGGCGTAAATGTTGTGATAAGTGAAGTTTACGCTGATCGGAACCGTTGACCCAACTGTTGCAGTGTCGGGCTGGTTTATTGTGAACACGGTGATACTACAGCAGGTGATCACAATACTTAAAATAAGCACCGCGCAAAAACACCAAAGCATTTTCCCTTTTATATTAATATGTAAATATGTCTTCATACTTTATTTTTTATCCCTTACTAGTTGGCTTTTTGAAATGTGTACACATAAGTATTGTTTGGGCAGCCTGGACTAAAAGTTAATGTTAACTGCCGCACGCCATTTACTATTGGGTAGGTAAAAGCAGTTGATACTGCTTTATTGCCTGTTGGCGTAAAATTTATTTGAAACGGATATTGCGGATCATCCAATGAATACGTACCGTTTTGGCTTACTAAAAAAGGCAGTTTATTGATCAGCGTATACTTACCCTCGTTAAAGCTTAATTTAAACTGTGAAAAATCTACAATGGTGGTTAAATCTGTCCCATTGCGGGTTGCAGCTATTACTGTCCAGTTTCCGGAGATATCTTTAACAGCTTCTGCGGACGGTTTAATACTTTCTACTTTGCAAGATGTCCAGCTAAATAATGCCAGGACAACCAGGACCACGATAGGTTTGCTAAGTTTATAAAACTGTGTCATGTTAATTTTTTTTAGGCTATTGATATCTATTATCGTGTAATTCAATTAATTAATACCCTGGGTTTTGCACCAGCTGCGGTGATTTTGCCACTTCTCCCTGTGGTAGCGGCCATAAGTACATTGCCTTGCGGAAATTATGTTTGCGCACATTAAACCGCTTATAAGTTACCGCGGTCCCGTTCCTGTCAACTTCCATCCCGGTCATTTGCTCATTTTCAGCAGTATCTGCCAGCAACCACCTGCGTACATCCCAAAACCGGTGGCCTTCAAACGCCAGTTCTATCCTGCGTTCGTTTTGAATAGCCAGCCGCATTTGGGCCTGGGTTAGTCCGGTTGGCAACTGGTACGGATTTAAACCGGCCCTCATTCTAATTGCTTCAACAGCTGAATAAACCTGCGCTGTAGGACCTTCATATTCATTAGCCGCTTCAGCATAGTTTAACAATATCTCCGCATACCTTATCAGGGGCAAACAGCGGTTTGTTCTGTGTGTTAAGTCTGTGGATAATGCATTCGGATCAAGCATTTTATTGGTATAATAACCAGTTGGCGTACCGGTGTATACCGCATCACTGCCAGACGCCACTCCATTAAATGTGCCCAGGTAAACGTTTATAGGTGAAAAACCGGTCGCCAGCCTGTTAGCTAATATGGATTGATCATGATTTACCGTATAATTTAAGCGGGGATCGCGATTGGCATATGGATTAGCTGGGTCATAATTTGAAGCCGGGTCGGTAATTGCCTTACCATTGCTCATCGGAAAAGCATCAACCAATTCCTGGTAAGGATATGCTCCGCCCGACCCTGATCTTGATGGCGGATCCCATACCGCTTCCAGGTCATCATTCCCGTTAGGGCGCATTAACTGGAAAATGTACTCGTTATTAGGCCTCAGCGGGAACAAGCTTTGAAAACCATAACCTGGGGCTGTAGTATTGTCAATGTTTAGATTGTAGCTTCCTAAAGTAATAACCGCGGCGGCGGCATCTTCGGCCAGCTTCCAACGATTTTGGTCTGCCGATGGATAGCCAACAATAGCGCCAAGTGAACCGGAGGCAAGCGTTGTACCGTTGTATAAGGGGCTGGCGGCATATAGCAATACTCTTGATATCAAAGCCAGGCAGGATCCTTTTGATGCCCTGCCATAGTTTAAACCGGTCTGAGCGTTCGGGAGCGACGATGCAGCCGCATTGCACTCAGAAACAATATAATTTACGCAATCTGAAAAAGTACTGCGGGCAACGGGTATATGATCTGTGTAAGTGTAAAGGGTATCGCCAATAAGCGGTACGCCGCCGTAGTGCTCAACCAGCGTAAAATAATACCAGGCTCTTAAAAAACGCGCCTCCGCTTTCATTTGCGTTTTTGTCACCGGTTTTACGGGTACGTTAGGTAAATTCTTCAACAGCTGATTTACAGCGCGGATGTTATTATAGCCGGTACTGAATGCATCACCGCTTCCTCCCGATGGATTATCCGGGCTAACAATACCGGCATTGATGGTACCGGTAGCCCAGTCAGTAGCTACAGAAATGTTAGTATTGCCAACTTCACCTTCGTCAGATGCGGCGTCCAACCCCCCGTTTCCGAATCTTGTTGCGTTGGTGCTGAAACCGATGCTGGTGTAGATATTTGCCAGGAAGGCAACCGTGTTCGCACTATCTGCAAAAACAGAAGACTGTGTAAGATTAGTGGTAGTTGTAGGAGCCAAAAAGCCGCCTTTTTTGCACGAAGCCATAAAAAAAAGCAGCGTTGCAATAAGGAAAAAAGTAAAACCCTGAAAGTAAATTTTCTTCATATCAAATAGTTTATACTTATGAAAGATCTGCCCGTTTAACAGGAACAGTATCGTCGCATATTATTTTCGCAAAATCGTTTTAGCAAAAATTCTAAAAAACACAAAACAATTTATTTAATCTTATTTGTGCCTGTATTATAATTGGTTTTATTTCCAGATTCAGAATCCGAGTGCTAAATTAAAACATAAAAACGATTTAGCAAATTTTTTTTTATTTATTTTAAAATTATTTTAGAACAAAAATGGCAATCGCTATTTCTCCTTGTTAAAAAAACGGCTAAAAAACAAAGCCTGGTAATTAATTGAGTTTCCCCAATATTCCCAGGTATGCGCCCCGGGTCGGGACGTAAAATCATGGGGTATTTTTTTGTCTAATAATTTTTGATGCAAGGCATTGTTTACGGCAAAGAAAAGGTCATCGGCGCCATCGTCAAATATAATGGCAAGCGCAGATGGCTTTAATATATATACCATGTTAATAACACTGTTTTTCTCCCACAGGTCGGGATGTTCCTTATAGGTACCGAGTACCTGTTTAATGCCAAAATTATCCGGGAACGGCCGAAGATCTACCGCACCACTCATACTGCCCGCCGCACCATAAATATCCTGGTGCTTAAAAGCAAGATATAATGCCCCATGTCCGCCCATACTTAAACCGGTAATAGCCCGGCCTGTCCGATCACTAATGGTTGAATAATGCCCGTCAATATAACTCACCAGTTCTTTAGAAAAATAAGTTTCATACTGGGATTGCTTATTCATTGGGCTATCGAAATACCAGCTTGCAAAACCACCATCGGGACAAACAATGATCATATCATACTTGTCAGCAAGTTTGGTAATTGAGGGAACCTTTAATATCCAATCTGAATAGTTCCCGCTATAACCATGCAGCAGGTATAAAACAGGAAATTTCTTATCAGTTGAGTAGTTTGCGGGTTGCACAACTACAACCTTCATGTCCTTATTCATCACTGTGCTATGCGTTAGTACGGTATCGACACTAGCAGCGTTTACCTTAAAAAAACTTAAAACGAACAGGAGAAGCAACGGCGTAAAAATTCTTTTTATTAGGGTCATCTCAGTGAATCTTGGTCGGTTATTATTTTGTGTTTACTATAGTGATGCGGTGTGTTTGAGGTTTATTAATGGCGTATATCTCGTCGGTTAACACATTTATTTCCTTTTGCCATGCATCGCGTATGCTTTTGTAGCGGGCCCGCATAAAATTATCTTTGTTGCCGTTTACAAACATATCCTTAAGCGCATATTTCTTCACACTGTCCATAGCCGCATTGTTATCCTTATACAGCATGTTTTTCCCCTTCAAAAAATCATATTCCATCCATACATACATCCTCAGGCGCCGTTCAATATCCCATCTTTCCTCATTCAATTCTCTTATTTGTATAGCCTGCTGGTATTCAGGCGTCGCCGTAATTTCAGCAAGATCAATACCGTCTGCAAATTGTTTGTCCGACCAATTACCCATCAGCTCGCCATCCATCATTAAATTGTAATTCCCACTTTTAAGGCCCTTTACAGCCAATAGCTCCTGGTTAAATTCTTTTGCAAAAGGCACCAGTTTTAATGCATCAGCCTGTTTTTTATGATTGCCCCAGCCGCGCGGAATGGTATCGATAGGATAAGGTAAGGAATTGGCGAGGTAATTAAAGGCAACAGAATCTGCCGAACCTGAAATATTTGACACCTGGCAGTTTACCGCCCTCGAAACTTTTTTACTTTGCGCATTAATGCTGATATCAGCAACCGGTTTATTGTCAAGCCCCTGCGCTTTTAAAAACAGATAAGCCATTACCAAATGCCCGTCATTATCAGGATGTACCCTGTCGTTAGGTGTAAGGCTGAAGGTTGAATCTTTTACCTGCCCGCGTATATTTATCTCCGTCATGGGATGATAAAAATCAATAAATCCCCAATGGTTGTCTTTTGCAGATTGCTCCTGGTGCACTATTATAGAAGCCAGTGCAGCGCTTTTATGCGGCCAGATATTTTTGGTGGTAAACTTAGTGGTTTCATCGTACGGCGACCCACCTATTAATATTGTTCTGATTTCTGGCCTTTTTCTTAATTTGTCTGCAACAAGGTCGTACGTCTTATAACTGTTCACCATCCTTTTATCAAATACATCCTGTGCATCTGCCCGGTACCATTCAAAATAACCGCTATCGTTCATTCCCCAGCTTAGGGTTAAAACCGTTGGCTTTTTTGAGAGCACATCGTCGTCAAACCGGTCAGCTATCTGGCCAATAGCATCGCCGCCAATACCTGTATTAAAACAAGTAATACGCATATTCGGGAAATGCGTCATGTAATACAGCCAGATATAGGAGTGATAATGCCCGCCGTCTGTAATGCTGTTACCTACAAATGCAACCCTGTCGCCGGCTTTAAAAGGCGTTATCTTTTGGCCTGTAGCAGCGTTGAAAACAAGGCAGCCTGCCAGCAGTGTAATAATTATTTTCTTCATATTAGTTAAGTCCCCAGTTTTTGTTTGGTGTATTGCCCATTGTTAGCTCCAGGGTTCCGCCCGCAGCAATGTCTGTAAAATCAATGTGGCATTTATTATAAGGCTTGCCGTTGAGCTTTGCACTTTGGATGTAAATATTTGTTGCTGAATTGTTTTTTGCCACAACGGTGAACGTATCACCTTTGGCATATTTAGGGTCGAGCTTTAGCGTTACTTTATCGAAAGCAGGGCTGGTTATCTCCTGCCGGGTATCGCCGGGGCAAACCGGGTGCAAACCAACAGCAGCCAGTATATACCAGGCCGACATCTGGCCCACATCCTCGTTACCGACCAAACCTACTACTGTGTTTTTATAGGCCCTCCGGCAAACTTCGCGGCTCCATTTCTGGGTTAACCAGGGTGCACCTAAACGGTTATATAAAAATGGGACATGGTGTACCGGCTCATTGGCCTGATTAAAGTAATCATTCCACATCATGTCTTCCGGTGTTTTTTCAAACAGGTTGTTGAGGTCGGCAATTACCTTTTCCCTGCCGCCCATCAGCTTTACCATACCATCAACATCGTGCGGCACAAACCAGCCCTGCTGGTAAGGGTTAGTTTCAAAAGTGCCGTACCATTGGGTTAGTCTCCCGGAATCCGGCCATGCGGCCCAATTCCCATTACTGTCTTTAGGCCTGAACCAGCCTTTCTCTTTGTCGAAAATGTTATTATAATCCTGGCTGCGCGCGGCATATTTAGCAGCGTCGGCAGGGTGGTTTAACCAGCGGGCCATTTGTGAAACGCACCACTCGGTATAAGCATATTCTAAAGTTAAAGCAATGCTGTTTGAACCGGGCGTATACCCTTTATCGCCATTGCCAAATTTCTCAACCGAACCAACCGAAAGCGCGTAAGCCTTTGGCACATCAAAATTGCGGATGCCCTTGGCATAAGCATCGGTTATTACAGATACGGCCGGGTTACCAAACATGCAGCCGCTATAGGCATTCAAAAGTTCCCAACGTTCCAGGTAATTTTTATTTTTTTCGCCGGCCAGCGTTACTAATGAGTTGATCATGTCATTCACCAGTGATGGATTAATGATCGTTTGCAAAGGCATCTGGCTGCGAAACACATCCCAGCCACTAAATACAGTACGCTTGTTAAATGATCTATTATGGTGTGCCCTGCCATCTCCGCCGGGGTATTGCCCGTCAACATCATTAATAATACGGGGGTCTATCATGGTGTGGTACATGGCCGTGTAAAAAACGATTCGCTCTTCCGGCATGCCACCTTGTATTTTCACCTTAGCCAATGCCTTGTTCCAAAGCGCTACTGCACGCTGATGGGCTGCATCAAAATTCCAGTCTTTGATCTCCTTAATCAATTTGTTTTTAGCACCTGCCATACTTACATAGGAAATACCCGATTTCAGGATCACCTGCTCATTGGCTTTTGTTGCAAATTCCGTATAAAAGCCCAGGTGCTTACCCTGCTTTTGTTTAATCCCTTTTAAAATAACCGCATGCGCCACCCAATCCTGGTATTTTGCGCTTTCCACATCCTCGCGTTTGCGGTGCTGCCCATCAGGTATATCTGCGCTCCAAACACCGAAATTCTTTAGCGGCTTACTGAATTTAGCATAAAAATAAACCGTATAATCGGCATGGCCATCGCCGTTGCCCCAGCCTCCGCCGTCCGGCGTACATTTCATCCAGCCCTCTATAGTATTGGCATCAACTACCTTTACATATTGTAACGTTGAGGTGCCCCCCACCCGTCTTGCCAGGTCTATTTGAATTCTCGATTGCTGATTTTGCGGAAAGGTAAAGCGCAGCATACCACTATGCGGGGCGGCAGTCATTTCGGCCTTAATGTTATAATCGGTAAGCAGGGCGCTATAGTAACCGGCCGTTGCCTTCTCGCTCGACTTCAGGTATGCTGAACGGTATCCTCCCTTTGGATCGGCAAGCGTACCGGCGCTTGTTTTAAGTTTGCCAGTTGTTGGCATTACCAAAAAGTTACCCATATCCCCATACCAGCCTATCCCGCTCATTTGCGTAAAGGCAAAGCCTTCTATACTTGTATGCTCATAACTGTAACCAGAGCCATTGTCGCCACCGGTAATAGTATTGGGACTAACCTGTACCATACCATAGGGTGTAGTTGCTCCCGGAAACGTTTTACCCAACCCGTGATAAATGCCGGCAGCAGCAGCGCTGCTGCTTGCACCAATCATTGGGTTTACGTATGATGCTGCATCCTGACCGTTTACTGCCAAAGCAGCTACAGACAAGCCGGCCGCAATTGCCAGGGCAAAATATCTTGTAATGTTTTTAAACATTGGTACTCTTGAATAATACGTTTAAATACTGGCTGTATTAATAATTGGTTTATAAAGCGTCCAAATTATAAAGAAAAAACGATTTAGCAAATATTTATTAAAATTAATTTACACTCATCTCTTCCATACTAAAAGCTGCCTGCGTTCACCAATTTAATCGTTCTGAGCCCGAACTTTGGGATAGTTATTATTGTAGAAATTTGATGTGCTTGTTTTAATAGTGTTAATTCCTGCCCTTCTCTGCCATTAAGTTCTGTTAGTACCGCTTTAGTTGCCTGGCAGCCAAAGATTACCTTTTCTTTATTGCCGGTACCTGTATTGAAAATTCGCACCAGCATATTGTTACCATCAAAATTTATAGCTGATACTTCATACCCGGCCGGCACCTTAACAAGCGACCGGCTCATTTCCGGTGGGTGCTGATCGGCAACTACTGCAATTAACGGCTCACTCCACGTGGTACCCGCTGCCCATATACCGGCCTTATCCCATCTGCCCTGATGTGGTATTAAGGCGTAATTGATTTGTGTGGGGCCGTTAATACCATAGTTCCTGCCCCACAAACCCAAACCTGAGTATTGGATATTAAGCCCTAACGGGAAATCTTCACCATGCGCGTAACTGGTAGTATGGTCTGTAAACAGCGCCATGCCGTACTGATCGTTGTGGTCGGTAACATCTACCCAATTTAATATAACGTTGTTTTTTATACTGTCCCAGCGGTTAAAAAAAGTGTTTTTTAACTTGCTTTCGGTTACATCAAAGGGAGCATTTTTATAAACCTTCTGCTGCTCTAAATTCAGCGGGAACATGGCGAGCAGCTTATAACTGTCATCATAAAAGGGCTTAGTTGGCAAATCTATCTTGTAAGTGGCCGGTTTAGGATCCTGCCCTATACCCGGGTTGCCTTTCCAATCAATATTTAATTTAATATCTATCCGTGGCTGACCCTCCTCTAAAGAAATAACCTGCGTATAATTGTTACCGGCTATCCGGCCCTTCACCAAAACTTTAATTCTCAGCGGGCCGTTTTCCATTATCTCGATATTAGCGGCGCTATCCACGCTTGATCTAAAGCCGCCATCATTATAAAAGTTACCGCGTAACTCGTTAAAGCTGCGGGCGTTTAACTGATCAACAAATTCCTTATTATTTAATTTTTTAGCGATGATGCTTTTGATCACTCCGCCATGCACCGGATCGATAATGAGCTTATACAAATCTGTTTCTACCTGGTATCTGCCGTCAGCCATTTTACTTACCGTTGCGCCTTTTGCCGGCAGCGGCGCTTTATCCGTTAGCCTATAAACTGCATAACCTATTGATGGTACCCGGGCCTTAAAAATGATGCTATTTTCGGCTGTAAACTGTAACGGAACCGCTTGCCCGCTTCCATCAATCAAACCGGTATTAGCCAAATTCCGGATGGCCGGCAGCTACACGGATATTACCTCATCGCGGTTAACGCCGGTAGTATTGTAAACGGTAATATAATTGCCGCTAACCCCAGGTTGGTTTAAGGTGGCCCCTGCCTGGTTAATAATACTATCACAGATCCGGTTGGTATGGCCAGTCCAGCCGGTTACTTTGTCGGCCCATGTATTGCCGGGTTTGCCGTTGTAAGGCACTATCCAGCAATCGTGATGTTGTGATAACAATAGCGTGCGCCAAGCCGAATCTAACGCCGCCTGCGGCCATACGGCAGCAGCATAAATTTTCGCCATAGCCGCCAGTTTCTCGGTAGCTACCAGCTTATTTTCAGACACCCTTACTTTTTGGGCGATCTGCTGGGTAACCTGCGAACCCCATACCAGGCTTACCAGCATATCTTCCTGCGATACTTTCCAGTTTTGCCTTGGGTCTTTTGCCGCTACATTAGCGAAATAATTACGCCAGGTAGTGTAAGTGCTTTTAATATCGCCATGCACGCCGTTACCGATAAAGGGGCCGCCTTTCCAGCCGGCGTCCTGCAGCGTCATCCCTATCGGGTGTGCAATCCCGGCGGCCAGCGCCGCGTTAACATATGCTGCCGAATTATTCCAGGCGATGGTTTGCCAGGTTGATTTGGCGGCCAGGGTTTCTACATCGTAGCGTGGCGAGGCTATAATAGCGGTACCATCGGGACCGATCCAGTTAACCAGTTCGCCGCTATGCGGGCGGGTATAACCGCCAAAACAGGTGTTCGGATTTTTTAACGACGCATATTTAAACCCGAAAGAAGTTAATATTTGCGGCAACGCGCTGGTGAAACAAGGTTCTTCCGACGAGTAGCTGGTAAATACAGCCTCCGGGAAATGGGCTTTTATCATTTTCATTCCATAGCTTAACTGTCTGATAATGCTCTCGCCGGATATATTGTACATATAGCTTTGCGCGTAAGCGGGATTTACATACTCAATTCTTCCATTTAGCGACTGGTCTGCAAAAAGCGCCTTAAAATCTGCATAGGCTGATGGATCAACGGCCTGCGCCCTGGCCCAGGTTTCGGGTTCCAACTCAATGTTGATCTTCCAATCGGGATTCTTTTTAAGCATATCTGCCATAAACCGGGTGTTCCAATCCGGGTAATGCCCCCATATCCCGCCATGATAACCGTCGATATAATAGGCGGTTTGGGCAGAAACTTTTACACTGTTAAAGCAGATAAATAAGGCGATAAACAGGTAATGTGATTTTTTTACCATCAGCATTATTTAATTAAAGTGATTTCGAAACGGTGGACAACAGGTTTATTAATTTGGTACATTTGGTTGGTAAGCAGGTCTATTTCCTGTTGCCAGGCTTCCCGAACGCTTTTAAACCTTGCTTTGCGATAAGTTGGAACGGTTACTGCTACAAAAAAATCTTTCTTAGCATATTTCTCCAGCGAATCTACAGTGGCATCCCCATCATTAAACAGCAGTCCCCTTGGCTTAAGTATGGAGTAATGGATCCAGTAATATTCGCGCAGGCGGCGCTCAATTTCCCAGCGCTCTTCATTAAGGTGCATGATGGCTAATGCCTGCTGGTATTGCGGTGTGGTATTAATTAAAGCCATGTTAATGCCCTGGCCAAGATCGGCACCGGTATAAGTGCCAATCGTTTTATCATCAATTTTAAGCACATACTGACCCTGTTTTAGTCCCTTAACCTGTAATGTTTCCTGGTTAAACTCATCTGTGAATGGGATTAGTTTTAAAGCGGCCGATTGCGCCCGCTGCGGCCTGCCAAAACCACCTGGAATGGTATCGGTTGGATAAGGCAATGAATTGGCCAAATAGCTAAATTTGATAACTGCCGTTGATATATCCGGGTGGGTAATGGTGCAGTTTTCGGCACGTTCTACCTTTTTTGCCGGGGCGTTGATCACTACACCGGCCACTTTTTTACCTGCTAAGCCCTGAGCCTTTAAAAACGCATATGCCATAACCATTTGCCCATCGTTTGTGGGATGGATACGGTCGGCGTTATTGAACGTAAACAGCGAATCGCGCTGTTGCTCGTGCAGGCTAACCTGGGTAAGGCTGCCATTAAAATCCACATAACCCCAATTATTGCTGGCTGCAGCCTTTTGTTGCCCGGCAGCTATTCTTAAAATGGCAGCGTTCTTTTTTAATAAGGGGTTGATCTTTATTTTAGACGTCTCGTCATAGGGCGGCGACGAGATCATGATCTTCTTGACTTCAGGATGTGCCGCCAGTTTTGTTTCGATCAGCGCAAAGCTTTTTAATGACGCAGCTACTTTAGCGTTATAAACCGAATCGGCTTTATCTCCTTTAAGGTTCTGGTAGCCGGTATCATTCATACCAAAGGTAAGCGTCATCACCGTAGGCTTATGGACAAATACGTCGCTATCCAGCCTTTCAAATATTTGTTGTGCTACATCGCCACCTATCCCGGCATTAAATATGGTAATGCGCCTGCCGGGGTAGTGTGTTAAATAATACAGCCAAATGTAAGAATGGTAATGGCCGCCGTCAGTAATGCTGTTACCTGTAAACACCACCCGGTCACCTTGTTGAAAAGGTTGAACTGTTTGCGCCTTTACAATTCCGGTTAGGCAAAAAAATAAATATAAGGCAGATAAACTTAGTTTCACGCCGCAAATCTATAAAAAGCTAAATTGATTTAGCTAAAAAGTGTGAATCTTTTAATATTGTTACAATATTAAAATCATATCTTATATAATATAAAGCACCATACCGCTACCACGTTGAATTAAAGACACTTTGCGGCTTTTCATTTACAGGTATGCTAAAACGCTGATATCGGTTGAACTTTTTTGTTTAATTGTCCCTGAAGTTTTGGTAAGGAGATGCGGCCCTAAACCCTGTTAATTTGCAACGAATGCAAGCGTAGTATTTTTATAAGCCGATTTTTGCAATTGCGTTTTCAAGCTTCTGAAAATCTGCAGCGGAGCGTCTGTAGCAAAAAGGTTGACCAGCCAGGCCGGAAGGGTACCTCCCGGATCTACATGTATTGAATATTCAACATGAAGTTGATCTGGTCCTGCCGGGGTGATGATCCATTTGCCGATAGAATTATCGATTCTGACAATACCTTTTTTTACCGGAACAAAACCAGGCACAGCAGGACCATCAATGGTTACCACTTTGGTATCGGGATTTTGGCTAACTGTTAAATGAGCCACAAAATCCCGGTTCGCTGCGGGCCAGGGTAAATTGACCTCTGAATAATAATAAAGCTCTGCAGGTGATATCTGTTTAATCAGTTTAGCCGATTTAACATGGTACACCCAATCAGGGGCAGTGTTAACGTCCATGATAATGGCAACCAACTGAGATGGCGTTGCATTTAAGTCACATTCTACTTTGATAGCTTTGACCTTCGAATCCGCCACCATGCTGGTGTATATCTTTATTCCTTCCTTTTCGGTGCTCAATTTCCAATTATTTTGCCCTGATGCAGAGTTCATCTTCAACACGAGAAGAAGGAATATAAAAAATACTTTATTCATTGAATGAATGATTTGCGCTGCTGTTTTCATGTCTGCTGATTTTGACAACACAAATGTAAACCAAGTTGACTAATATAGTCAATCAAGTTTACTATAAATTGGCTTTAAAACGTTTTTATGACGCTGTTGTGATGCGGCGACTTTAAGATGATAAGAATGCCAAAACAAACTCATTAAATTGCCCGGTTCCGCCGGATCAGGTGGTCAATTACATCAGAAATCTCCAAACAGTAAATCGTCCTGTTCACTCCCTGCGCACCGATCTCTTCGGATGCTTGTTTCTTTTAAAAATCAACCTGATACCGTCGTTTTAATTTAGCTATTAATAGGTAAAAGCGGCCGGACCGTCGATTTTAACATTTTTTAACGCGAATCTTTTGAACGTTTGCATCAGAAAACAACGTTTAGGTATTTCAGTAATGACACCTGGCAGGCACAAATGATGACCGTTAAATAAATACTTTAATCCGAAAGCAAGATCGATGAACTCATTTTTACGCATTAATCAATAAGTTTTTTATTAAAAATCAAACATGAATAATCGTATGAAAAGGATCAGCAGTAATATATACCAGATCAGCTTAGGCTGGGTCAACGTTTTTGTTATAGAAGATAATGGCCTGACCCTGATTGATACCGGCACCAAGGGGAGTGCAGGGAAAATTTTTAGCGCAATTAAAAGCGGGGGTAAAAACCCCTATGATATCAAACAGATCATCCTGACCCACGCGCACCCGGATCATGCCGGAAGCGCCGAAGAGATCAAGCGGATGTTAAGGATTCCGGTGATGGCGCACCACGAGGATGCGAAGATCATGGGCTATGGCATTGCGTTCCGCAAAGAGATCTGCCTGACGCCCGGGCTGAAAAACTGGCTGATCTACGAGCTGGCCATCAAGCGTTTTGGCATCAATATCGAGCCGGTACGTATAGACGAACAGTTAAATGACCATGACCTGCTGCCTTTGCTGGGCGGTATTCGCGTTATCCACACACCGGGCCATAGCAAAGGCCATATTTCCCTGCTGGCAGAGAACGAGGAAGTACTGATAGCAGGCGACCTGTTGTCGAACAGCACGGGGTTGGGGCTGAGCGTCATTTATGAAAATATGGCCGAAGGCATCAGCAGCATCCTGAAAGTGACGGATCTGGACTTTGATAAAATGGCCTTCGGGCATGGCAGGCCAATTTTGAAGGATGCCGGCAGCATCATGCGGCGGGCCTTCGTTAACTATGATTACGCACTCATTTAATCCGGCTACCACCATGAAAGTCACTCAAATACTGAAGCAGCAGGGCCGGGAACTTTATACCTTAGGTCTTAAACTCATCTTTATCTATGCGGAATACAGCGAGCCCACCTTATTTGCCTCTTTAATGAATGTTTGTATAGCAAAGATTCCGGAATCGATAGAGCGCATCAAAATTGTTTACAATTGGCAGGGGAAAATGGCCTTACATTTAAAATTACCCAGGTTAACGAAATTAATGTCCAGGCAAATAAGCCGGGTCAGCCTATCGTCGCCCGGGGCTCATAAACGGAAAAGTTTACTAAAGCCTTTTACCAGTATTGGATCTGTAAAACTGGAATACGGATAGAGCATACAAAGACAATCTTCAAATGACGCTGAGAGATGTAAGGCGAGTAGATTTGAATCTCAACGATGCAAATCCACGCATAGTGAATTTCACTACGGGCTATGGAAAAAAAATAATGTTAGAAGACATCAAAAGGTTGTAAATGAAAATTTACAACCTTTTTTGTTGGCTATCAAATGATACATTACTCATCAAAGCACACGTTATCGCAGGCTGCTGGTAACTTCAGGCTCCTACTGTGATTTACCCCAACTTGATCACCTATTCTGTTATTGGACTAATTGTCATTGAATAGCCAGCAAAGGTGTTTACCATTATTGGCGAGTCGAGATAACCATTGTTTCCACCGTACTGTGATTTATACTATATTTCTTCTTTCTGTCCCACCAATTCATTATTCGTCACATTTTTAAAAAGTGTAAATTCCCAACTTGTATCATTGTATCAAATACACAGACAATG
Organism: Mucilaginibacter sp.; assembly: GCA_028287865.1. Taxonomy (GTDB): domain Bacteria; phylum Bacteroidota; class Bacteroidia; order Sphingobacteriales; family Sphingobacteriaceae; genus Mucilaginibacter. The sequence goes on from JAQBOU010000116.1 coordinate 27,887, forward strand.
AAAGTCAAAATAAGAAAATATGAACAATTGCTCATCGCCCTATTGGGTTTGATGGCAATCATTAATTATATTTTACAGCGCCTTAACCTGACTGCAGTTTACCTTGTCGGATTTCGTCAATATAACAATATACATCCCAGTTCTCCTTTTAATTATTCTGCGAATATGTTATTGCCACGTATCGGAGTAGTGCTGTTATTGATGGTTGTTTATTTCTGGCTCAATCTTTTTACCATCCCGCAATTGCGGCGAACAAGCTACAGGTCATTCGTTATTTACCCGTGGGTTTTGTTTCAAATACTGTTATTGAGCTATTTGCTTGCCATTGGCGTAAACGTTGCAACCTGGTATGCGCATCCGGCCTGGAATAACTATGGAGAATTTTCTTTATTCGCTTCATTTGGATATAATGAAAACCCTTTAACTGATCTGTGGGCAGGGTTTGACAGAGCACTGATCTTTTTATTTGTTTATGGAACTTATGCCGCCATCAGAGAATATGTGGCCTACCGCATAGAAAACTCCGGCCCAAAAAGCAATTACCGCATCCTTATTGCCAATCAAATAGCAGCTTCCTTGTGCATCGTTTTGCTACTGCCGGCCTTAGCATCCTATGTTCTCACTATTAATGATGACGCCATTTACCATGCTTATTTTATCTTTATACCGTCGGTTATATTCGTCTATTTCAGTAATACCTATTGGCTCTTCCCCCGCTTTGCAAACGGCCAAGGCATGTCTTTTCAATTTATTTGGCGACTGGCAGTTTCTACGTTTTTCTATTCAATACTTTTTATATTATTTTTAAACAGAACGGGGTTATCGCCAAGAGTGCTGCTAATTAACTGGATAATTCAACTTCTTGTTATTACACCAGTTACGTGGATACTTTACCAGCAGCGAAAAGATAAAATAAGGGAATTAAGAGGCGCCGAAATCGCATTATCCAAATCGACAGCCCATTTGCAGTTTTTGCGTTCGCAAATCAATCCCCACTTTTTGTTTAATGCGCTGAACACCCTATATGGTACAGCTTTGATGGACGGCTCCAAAAGAACGGCTAACGGGATACAGATGCTGGGCGATATGATGCGGTTTATGCTGGATGACAATCATCTCGACTTTATCCCTTTGGATAACGAGATAAGTTATCTCAAAAACTATATTTCCCTGCAAAAATTGCGGATCCAGGATTCAGACCAGATCAATATAAGCGAGAATATAACCATTGACGATTGCACCCATCAAATCATTCCAATGTTGCTGATCCCTTTTGTAGAGAACGCTTTTAAGCACGGCATCAATTTGAACGAACAGTCATGGATCAGCATTGAATTAACTTGTGATAAAACCAATATATGTCTCAAAGTCCGAAATAGTTTGCATAGTGCAGAATCTAATGATCCGGAAAAAAAACATGCCGGTATTGGACTTCAAAACGTCAAAGAACGGTTAATGCTTTTCTATGAAGGACGGCACCGGCTCAACTATGGAGCAACAGGGAACGAATTTATTGTTGAACTGATGATTAAACCAAAAACCCACAAGTCATGAACATGTTGCAAGCCATAGCTATCGACGATGAGCCCCTCGCATTAGAGGTTGTAAAGAACTTGCTGGAAGAAATTCCTTTTATACAACTTACAGGCTGTTTTACCAAAGCAATTAACGCCATTACCTTCTTACAGGAAAATGCTGTTGACCTGATCTTTTTAGACATCAAGATGCCTGGCCTTTCCGGTATAGAATTTATCAAATCGCTGCCAAATCCGCCAATGGTAATATTTACTACCGCGTACAGTGAGCACGCAGTACAAAGCTTTGAACTGGATGCAATTGATTACCTGTTGAAACCGTTTTCATTTGCGCGCATGTTAAAGGCATGCAATAAAGCTTTTGAGTTATATCAACTGAAAGGTAATAATAAACACGAAGCTTCGGAACGGTTACCTGTTATATTCATAAAAAGCGGTTACGAACAAATAAGAATAGATCTGGGTTGCTTGCGCTATGCAGAAAGTATCGGTAATTATGTACGGTTTCATTTAAATGAACAACCTATTATGTCCCGCCTCACAATGTCGGAGACTGAGGCCTTGCTACCAGTAAAAGCCTTCATTCGGATACACCGTTCATTTATTGTTGCGAAAGCGAAAATTACCAAGGTAGATAAACAAAGTATATGGCTGAATAAAACAGAGATTCCGATTGGCGCATCCTATACAAGTGAAATTGAAAACCTCCTGAAATCAACACCTAAATAAAGGTATCACCGTAAAATAAATAACACATGAGCCGCAAAAAATTAATGACAATTTTATTGTCAATCGGATTTGTTTTGCCTGTTTTTTCCCAACAAATAAAGCAAAAGTCACAAACTTATAACGGGACAATCAAAGGAATAGTAACGGATACGACCGTCAATCTCAAGCTTAAAGATGCTGCTGTAATCATCCTGAACAGTAAGGATTCTATCATACGTCAATTTGCAAGGGCCCAACAGAACGGGAGCTTTTTGATGACTGGGTTGCAAGGTGGTAATTATATACTGTATGTTTCTTACCCTGGTTATGCAGACTATACGGAAAAATTTAATTTGGATTCAGATCGCACTATTAAAGATTTTAACATAATAAGAATGATCCTGAAAACGAATCTGCTAAAAGAAGTTATCATAAAAGGAACTGTATCCGCTATCAAAATAAAGGGAGATACTACTGAATATAATGCAAAAGCCTATAAGTTAGGCCCAAACGCTAAAGTAGAGGACTTACTAAAACGACTACCCGGCATACAGATCGACAAGGATGGCAAGATTTCTGCCCAGGGGCAAACGATCAATAAGGTGCTGGTTGACGGGGAAGAATTTTTTGGCGATGATCCTACATTGGTGACAAGGAACCTTCGTGCAGATATGGTTGATAAGGTGCAGCTTTTTGATAAGAAAAGCGACCAGGCAACCTTAACGGGCATGAATGACGGCAAAACAGATAAAACCCTAAACATTAAACTGAAGGAAGATAAAAAGAGTGGCTATTTTGGAAAAGCTGACGCGGGAATCGGAACTGATGGCTATTATGAGGGGCAGTTGATGTTTAATTCATTTGAAACGAAACAAAGATTTTCGGTTTACGGCCTTATGGGAAACGACGGTAAAACAAGCCTCGACTGGCAGGATAATGCTAAATATGCTTCTTCAAATATTGACATATCCGAACCCGGAATGATGATTGACCTTGGCGGCTATGATGAGCTGGAGTCGCGCAGCGGCCAGTATGATGGCAAGGGTTTACCTACCTCCCGTACAGGGGGAGTACATTACGACAATAAATGGGATAATGACAAACTCGGCATCAATACCAACTATAAAATCGGGGCGCTTTCCGTAGATGGAACAAACAATGTACAAATTCAAAATAATATTCCCACAGGCAGCCTGAACAGTAACTCCGATCAGACTTTTCATAACCATGTTTTCCGTCAAAAAATGGATGGTATTTTTCAGATTAAACCAGACAGCACTTCGAGCATTAAAATAACCTGGAACGGGGGGATTAAAAACACTCAACAGGTTAACAAAGCTTTTGCCACCACTTATAAAGAAGGCGGTTTGTTACTGAATGACAATTTATTGAGCAGTACGTCCAATGCCGATCAGCAGAACCTAATCGCAGGTGCATTATATACTAAAAAATTAAAAAAAGCAGGCAGAACTTTTTCTTTAAACCTTATAGAATCAGTAAATAAAATCAACACGACGGGACTTTTAAATTCAAAGATCAACCTTTACACAAAAGGTCTGCCTGATAGCGCACAGGTAACCAATCAATATAAAACTAACATAACATCTAACAATGCATTCAATGCCATTGTAAATTACTCAGAACCTTTGTCAAAAGCACTGTTAATGATCGTTAATTATGGATTCGCCACAGGTAACAGCGCGTCCAATCAACAGACTTTTAACCGGTCAGCCGACGGCATATATAACGCTTTTGACAGTTTGTATAGTAATTATTTTGAAGTAAAACAGCTAACTAATCAGGCCGGCCTAAATTTCAATTTGGTTAAAAACAAAACAATGTTAGCTGTTGGCAGCAAGGTAAGTACCGTCGATTTTCGGGAGTTGGATGTTTACTCAAAAAACAGGTTAAACCGAACTTTTACCCTTTGGAATCCACAGGTCACCTTTCAATACCATATTTCCCAGCAATCTTCTATAAGGCTCAACTACGAAGGTAACTCCAATGAACCTACGGTAACGCAGTTACAGCCTGTATTGATCAATAACGACCCTTTAAATATTATACAAGGTAATCCCGATCTAAAGCCGTCATTTACAAGTCGAATTTTTATTGGTTACCAGTCTTACAATCCGTTAAATGGCCAGCTTATTGGTGTCTTTACTGGTTACCAGTCAGTTATCAATCCCGTAATAAGCGATTTGGTAACTGACTCTACCGGGAGGACAATTAGTCGGTTCGCCAATCTGGATAACAAAAATTCGAAAAACCTCAACTTTTCTGTTTTTTTGGACCGTAAAATCAAACCGCTCAACCTTAGCGCGGGCATCAACTTTAATATTAACGGAAACGCCTATTACAATATATCAAACGGTGATCTTAACCGGACCAATTATATCGTTTACACTTTACAAGCGAGATTTTCCAAATCCGTTGAGCATGTTTATGAATTTTATGCCACCCTGGGCCCGACATACACGGTTAGCGGTTCATCTTTGCAACAAAACATTAATAACAACGGCAGTGGCTTCACCGGTAGCGGCGACTTTACCGTTTACCTGCCAGGTAAATTTCAACTCTCTTCCAACGCCAATTATCAGTACAATAGCAAAACAGGCACATTTAACACCGATTTTTCCAGGCTGATCCTGAACACCTCTTTAAGTAAGTTATTTCTTAAAGAACAAACGCTAAAGTTTTCCGTGTTCGGGAACGACCTGCTGAACCAGAATACCGGGTTCAATAGAAATGTCGCCGGCAACCTGATCACACAAAGCAATTACACCACCATAAGGCGATATTTAATGGTCTCTATGACCTATGACTTTAATAAAACCGGCAGCGCTAAAACAAAAAACAAATAATAATATGAAAAAACTGATTTTAACTATAAGTATCCTGACAGTTATGAGCCGCTCTATGTATGCTCAGAACGTGAGATTCGTTCGCTCAGGAATTATTACCTATCAAAAAACGGTTAATATGTATGCCATCATACAGCGAAGCATCACAAACGATAACGAAGCCCTTTTTAAACCCGCATTCGAGACGTATAAACAGCAGCATCCGCAGTTTAAGGAATTAGAAAGCACTTTGATGTTCAACGATAATAAAACCATATTTACCCCGGTTGGTAACACCACATCAGTTACAAGCTTTTTTAATGATCCTCAAATATCCATGCAAAATAATATTGTCTACTCTGACCTGACCACTAAACAGCAAATAAGCAAAAGGAAAGTATTTGATGATACCTATCTTTTAAGGGACAGCTTAAAAAATATCAAATGGAAGTTTACGGATGAAGTTCGGGATATAGCTGGTTATCCTTGTCACCGGGCAAACGGTCTTATTCTCGATTCTGTTTACGTGGTTGCATTCTATACAGATAAAATCCCAATTTCCGGAGGACCGGAATCGTTCAACGGATTACCCGGTATGATCCTACAGGTGGTTATCCCTCATGAAAATGTGAGTTGGATTGCGATAAAGGTTGAGGACGTTAGTTTACCGACGAATTCAGTTGTCCCGCCAACAGGTGGTGCGGTAATTAATTTCAAAGAGCTGACTGACAAACTTAGGGACGTTTATAAAGGCAACACAAAAAGTGGATTGGCAGATCTGAAAGCATTTTTATTATAGACAGAATATTTAAAGTGCCGATTCGTAGCAACAGGCATATGCAGCTAATTGACATGAATTATTAAATATATTATGTGTGATTGACTGGTGTCCCTGTTGGAATAGTGAACCAGAATTTACTGCCTTTTCCCAATTCACTTTCAACACCTATTTGCCCGCCGTGCCGTTTTATAATTTCCGCGCTGATAAATAGGCCTAAACCTAATCCGGAGCCCTGATGACCCTTGGCATCCACCCTGTAGTACCGGTCAAAAAGAAAAGGTATCTTCTCTTTGGGTATGCCGGGTCCGCTATCTTTTACCGATACTTTAACCATTTTATCTGCCTCTTCTATCAGTAATATGATCTCCTCAGAATTTGCGGCATATTTAACGGCATTGCTCACAAAATTGGTTACTACCTGGTCAATTTGGTGCTCATCTGCATAAATTTGCACCTCCTTATTGCCATGAATATGAATACGATGTTTACCGGCTAAACTAATAGGGTTACAAACGGCATTTAGCAGCTCCGAAGCTATAAACCTGGTTTTATTGAGATATATTTCCTTTTGTTCTAAACGTCCTATATTAAGCAGGTCATCAATTAAAGTGCTGATTTTCTGCATACTTCTGCGCGACTGGACAATTAACTTAGGGAGTGCCTCGCGAGAGGGATTATCCTTCATTCTATCCAGCAATTGTAACGAGGCTTTAAGTGTTGTTACCGGTGTTTTTAACTCGTGGCTTGCTATGCTGATAAAATCGTCCTTTTGTTGTTGCAACTCTTTTAGTTCATGAATTTCGGTAGCTGTCCCTATCCACATTTCTATACCGCCATCTTCATTTTTAATAGGAAGCATCCTGGTCAGATGCCACCTGTATTGGCCGTCAAACCGTTTGAATCTGTTTTCGATACCACCACCCATAGTTATTCCCGCCTGCATATCGCGGAATTTATTAACCGATGCGGGCAAGTCATCAGGATGTATTACATCTTTCCATCCAAACAATTTGCTGGCGTCATAATCCAGCCCGGTAAAATCATACCAGCTTTTATTAAAAAAAGTTGCTTCGGCATTGTTTGTTACAGACCATGCCATTTGCGAAATGGTTTCAAACATGGTACGAAACCGGTGTTCGCTTTCTGCCGATGCTTTTGTACGTTTTAACACGCGCTCTTCAAGTTCAACATTTAAACCTTCTAAACTAAGCCGCGACTGAATCAGCTGTTCATTGGCAGTTAATAGCTGATCGTTTGTAGCAGCAAGTTCTTCATTTGAAGCTGCTAATTCTTCATTGGTACATGATAGTTCTTCGTTAACAGTTAGTAACTCATCATTGGTAGACTTCAAAATTTCGTTTAAAGTAGATAATTCATTTTTCAGAAATAATTCCTTCTCCCTTAATTCTGCTAAGGCCAGGCGATTTAACTCAAGCTCGGTTACGTTTCGCGCTATACTTACTAAATAGGCTACTTTACCGGCGGCATCAAGAACCGGGGCAATCTCAGATTGAACCCAGGCACGCTCAACTTTGGTTCCACCAGCCGAAGGAACTTCAAAATACAGGAGCGGCAACTTAACCTGCTTTTTTTCTCTCACCGCTTCAATCAATCCATCCTTAAGCATAGAAAATTGTAGTTCACTGGCCTTATCCCACGGTTTATAAATATCAAATGCATCCCTTCCTATTACGTCCGCCGGCGTACCCGGCGCGCTCCTGCGTTCATCATTCATCGCAATGATGGTGAACCTGGGGATATTAGCCTTTAAAATTGTAACCGGAGAAGGGAACTGATTAAAGATCGCTTCAAACATTGCCGCTTGTTCGGGAGCCATAAAGAATTGCGCTTTTTTAAATCAAATATACATGTTAAAGGTATTAAGATAGGAAGAAATTGATTCGCTTGTTAATATTACGTCCAACTCGATTTTTAATAATGTTTGTTGGGTAAGAGGCAAATTTCATAAATTTGTCAGCAGCCTGGGTATAAAAGCATCCAACACCTCATACTATCTTTCGCCTTAAAGCAACACAAAACTATATCAACGATATTGTTACCTCCTCTTTTGCTAAATAATTAAAATACAACAAACTATCCACGCCCAAAGCGGTTATTCAAAGGATAACTTCGCAATAATCAATTACAAATTCTGATAACCTTATGAAAAATTTTAAGCGTTTAGGAATTGCAGTTGCCGGTGTGCTGCTGCAAATGGCATTAGGAGCGGTATATGCCTGGAGCGTATTCCGCATTCCGCTCGCAAAGCAATTTCATTGGTCAATCTCCCAGGTCACCTTAACTTTTACTATAGCAATAATGGCACTGGGGTTTGCTTCATTCTTTGGCGGGCTTTGGCTGAAGCGTGTTGGCCCCCGCGTGGTAGCCATGACGGGCGGCGCACTTTATGGAGCGGGCGTATTTCTGTCAAGTTTTTCATACCATGGTTTATGGTGGTTATACCTCACCTATGGCGTGATCGGCGGCATCGGGCTTGGTTTTTCTTATATTGTTCCTATATCGGTACTCGTAAAGTGGTTCCCCGACCGGCGCGGTTTAATGACAGGAATTGCAGTAGGGGGTTTTGGTGCCGGCGCATTGATAACAGCGCCCATTGCTACCAGGCTAATTCAAAGCGTAGGCGTATTGCATACATTTGCCTACCTGGGTATAGCCTATTTAATTATTTCGGTAGCCTCCGCCTACTTTTTGCAGAACCCGCCTGAGGGGTGGACGCCGGACGGTTGGAAACCGGGTAAAAAACAGTCGGCACAAAAAAGCACCAACGATTTTACGCTGGGCGAAGCCGTGAGGACCTGGCAGTTTTGGGCGTTGTGGCTATTGCTCTTTCTCAATACGTCTGCGGGTATTTCAATAATTTCGCAGGAGGCGCCGATGTTCCAGGAGTTCGCGAAAATTACAGCAATTGTAGCCGCTAGCATGGTGGGCATTGTAAGTATCGGGAATGCCCTTGGACGGGTTTTTTGGGCGTGGATCTCTGACCTGGTGGGCCGAAAGGCAACTTTTGCGGTAATGTTTATTGTCCAGCTTGTGTTATTCTGGCTGCTGCCGGGTTTTCATTCCGTAACAAGCGTTACTGTTCTTGCCTTTTTTATCCTGATGTGTTATGGTGGCGGATTTGGCACGATGCCTGCTTTTGCAGCAGATTATTTCGGGCCGGGCAATGTGGGCTCAATTTATGGCCTCATCCTTACAGCCTGGGGATTTGCAAGCGCCTTCGGTCCACTATTGATCGCCCATTTAAGGCAGACAAGCGGTGCTTATACCAGCGGACTGCATATAATTGCGATAGTGATGGCAGTATCGGTCATTTTGCCGTTGCTGGTAAAACCACCGGCCCGGTTAAAATCATGAGCTTATATTCATCCCCGCACTTAGGTTTGATAAATTAATTCTTAGTTTAGGATCTTGATTTATGACTTGGTTTTATAACACATAATCCAAAAACTACGCCCCATCATGAAAATAGCTACCTATAACGTAAATGGAGTTAACGGACGGCTGCCGGTATTGCTTCGCTGGCTGGGTGAAACTGCGCCCGATGTTGTTTGCCTGCAGGAGTTAAAAGCCCCACAGGAAAAGTTTCCCGAACAAGCCATACAGGACGCCGGTTACAATGCAATTTGGCATGGACAAAAAAGCTGGAATGGCGTAGCAATACTGGCGCGTAACCACGAAATTAAAGAAGTAAGCCGGGCGCTGCCCGGCGATCCCGAAGATCTGCACAGCCGCTACATTGAGGCAATCATCAACGGTATTCATATCGGGTGTCTTTATCTGCCAAATGGCAATCCCGCTCCCGGGCCAAAATTTGATTATAAGCTAAGCTGGTTTGAACGGTTAACCGCACATGCCGCCGACTTGCTTGCTGCCGATATACCAGTTGTTTTAACCGGCGATTATAATGTAATGCCTACCGAACTGGATGTTTATAAGCCCGAACGCTGGGTGAATGATGCACTGTTCCGGCCAGAGACCCGTGCGGCTTTTAATACGCTGGTATCACAAGGATGGACCGACGCTATCCGAAAACTTTACCCCACAGAAACGATCTACACTTTTTGGGATTATTTCCGTGATGCGTACGGGCGGAATGCGGGTTTACGCATTGACCATTTCCTGCTCAGCCCTCACCTCGATAGCCGCCTGCTTGCTGCCGGGGTAGACCGTAATGTGCGGGGATGGGAAAAGAGCAGCGATCATGCACCGGTATGGATCCAACTGGCTGATTGATCCATTAAGTGCACTGCATGGTGGCGGATAACCGGGATATTAACCGCAACATCCAACGCATCCAAAAAATCCGTCACATCCATAAAATCCACCGTATCCATAAAATCCACCGTATCCACCATATCCATTCTATCTCACAACAACCTACAACTCACAACCTACAACCTACAACTCACTCTCACAACCTACAACCTACAACTTACAACATCTTCTTTAAAACATTTGTATTATTAAAGAAATATCTTTATATTTACAACCTAATCCTATAATCATGTCCCTTCGCCCGCCAATTATCGAAGCGCTCCGCCAGGAAACCGCCGACTTTACCAAACGGAAAATAAAAGCCGGCCAGTTCGGCACACCTTTCGGTTTGCCCGAATACGAACTGCTGCAAACTCATCCCGCCAATTACTTTATGAAGCTGGAACACAGTAAGCCCATGCCCCGCATGCTGTTCGGCAGCCTCTGGTTCGAGCGGGAATTGTGTATCCTGTTTGCCGATACCAACCTCGGCAAGTCTGTCCTTGCTGTACAAATTGCCGACAGCATCACCAAGGCCTATACCGTCGGCCCGTTCAGCAACCAGGCAGACGAATGCCCCAAAGTGCTCTACGTCGACTTTGAGCTCAGCGGCAAGCAGTTCCAGATCCGCTATTACGATCCAAAATGGGGCAGCTACCTATTTTCGGAGCAGCTTTTCCGCGCCCAGTTTAACCCCCTCGGCGACGACCCCGTCATCCACAACAACAA
>JAQBOU010000139.1 GCA_028287865.1 Mucilaginibacter sp.
ATATTACCATGAGTTCCAATTTCACGGTCAACAAAATATGTGAACATTGCGGTAAGGTTTTTATGGCAAAAACCACGATTACCAGGTTTTGCAGCCACATCTGCAACAGCAGGAATTATAAGCAAAGCCCGGAATCAAAAACTTGCCGAAACCAAGCAGGTTGTTCAACAGGTAATCAGTCACCAGATTGAGGAGTTAACCGCTCTTGAATTTTTAAGCGTAAAAGCTGCCGCAAAACTATTAGGCGCATCCGACAAAATAGTTTATACCATGATTAGATCGGGGCGTTTAAAAGCGACCAATCTCTCCGTTAGAAAGACCGTGATCAACCGTGCAGATATAGACCGGTTGTTTGATTTGCCTGAAATGCCGGACGAAAGAAAACCGAACAGTTCAAATTTATCAGAATGCTGCCATATGGGCGAAGCGCAAATAATCTATCATATTTCTGAAAAAGCGCTTAGCGAAATTCTCAAAAGAAACGAGGTGCCGAAATACCAGGTTGGGAAATTTACCTACGTGCTCAAATCGCATCTTGACAAAATCTTTAATCCAGGAGGTAGCCATGCCTAAAGTTCATGTCCGAAAACGGAAACTCACTAAAGGACGGCATTCCCTTTTGTTAGATTTTTCTCCCCCTTTGAGAAATCCAAAAAACGGTAAGCAGCAGCGGTTTGAGTTTCTTGAACTGTTCATTTACGACAAACCCTCAAATATGTGGGAACGCCAGCACAATACGGAAACCAAAGCATTGGTTGAAAATATTAGGGCAACACGTCAATTGGATATTCAGAACCGGAAATTTGGGTTCATATCTGACCGCGACCGCAATTCCAGCTTTGTCGATTATTTTCGCGAATATACGGGAGCGCGGCAGGAAACCGATTCCGACAACTATGCGATGGCCTTTCGCTATTTCCTGGAGTTTGCCGGTCACGATGTGATTTTTAATGACCTGGACGAATTCTTTTGCGTTGACTACCGTAATTTCCTATTGAGCGGGCCGGGAATTGGCCGTCGGGGCAGGCCGATCATTACGAACACAGCAGTCAGTTATTTTGCCAAATTCCGTTCTTCCTTAAAGCAGGCCTATAAACAAAGCTTGCTGACGACCGACCTGTATAGCCAGGTCGACGCGATCAGTCCGAAAGAAACCCACCGCGAACAACTGGAACTGGAAGAATTTCAACAAATGGTGGATGCCCCTGCCAAATCCAACCTCATCAAGAGAGCGGCTATCTTCGCGGGCTTAACAGGTTTGCGGTTTTCGGATGTGCAAACCTTATACTGGTCAGAGGTGCGCGGCTCCGAAGGCAAATACCACCTACAGTTTACCCAAGAAAAAACAGAAGGTGCAGAGATATTGCCAATCTCTGACCAGGCTGTTGATATATTAGGCGAACGCAGCGAACCAAGTGACAGGGTTTTTCCGGGATTGGCGTATTCCAGTTTAAAACCATGTTTTACGGGGTGGTTGAAGAATGCGGGGATTTCAAAGAACATCACTTTTCACAATTTCCGGCATACCTATGCTACATTGCAATTAGAGTTAGGAACGGAATTGTTGACCGTATTTAAAATGCTAGGCCACCGGACTATTAAAACAACATTGGTTTATACCAAAGTAAAAGACAAGAAGAAAATTGAAGCTGCCGGAAGAATTAAACTGAAATTTTAATGGTTTCTTCTGATTGCGGGCCTCAATCGGTTGCGGTAAGGCTGTATTTCTACATCCTGCCTGATCTCAGTGAGCGTTTTTCTTTTACCCTGCCTGATCCATTCTTTCAGGTCAGTGCGGTTAAAGTATAGCCGTTTGCCGGGTTTGCTGCAAGGGATTTCCTGGCGGCTGGACTTTAGTGTACAGCGCACCTACGGAAACTTTCAACAATTGCGCAGCTTCTTCAATATTCAGTATCTCATTCTCATCAGGCTCTTTGGGTTCGAGCCTAGCCAGCAATATTTCTATCCGCTCCACTTTTTCAAAAAGCTGACGGACAACTTCGGGAAGTTCGTTGAAGTTAAAGGGTTCCATTTTGCAATGTTCATAAACGAAATTATTAGCAATTCGCAATGTGAACGGTAGATGCTGGAAATTCTATACATTTATTTATCTTACTAAAATATCCCTATGCCTATCACCCATTCCGTTGACCATTTAAAAAAGCTTCATCAAGAAGCTATGCGTTTTTTCGAGGCCGAATTAAGTATGATTCAAGCAGTGCTTCCTAAAATTACTGATGACCGAGTTGCAAAAACTGCAACATTGTTGTTGAGTAGTGGGCATACAGGTACCGCATTACTGATGCTTACAGAACAAACGGATAGCTTTTCCGGTGAAATCGTAATGCTTGCGCGATCATTTATGGAAAAACTAACGAATTTTTGTTATGCAAATATTTGTGATGAGAAAGAATATCGCGCATTTATTCTGCACCCGATCTACAAACAATATCACAACGCCGGTACACCGGTCATAGGAGACGATCCGCAATTGTGGAAGGAAAACTATGAGGCCGCTAAGAAAAAACAGGAAGACCTAAAAAAGATTGGAATCGTGCAGGAAGCGCTTACCATTTTTTCGGAAACCAAAGGCAGCATGAATTGGACAAAGAAAAAAATGTGGGAGCGTATCGAGGCCATTCAAAAATGGGGAAAGCTATTGGACCCGTTCTTTACAATCAGCAAATATGAATATTACGCTGACGCCATTTCCCCGCCTTCTTCATACAGCTTTTGAAATCTGTAAAAGCTATCCCGGCTGTACCCCATTACCTTACAGGCTTCTGATACGCTGCCCAATTTCTCCGCCAACTTCAGTAATCCTAACTTAGGTTGGATTAGTTTCTTTTCTGTCGTCATTGTCTTAATCTGTTTCAAAATTACATTATTTTACTTAATAATGTCAGATTAAGTCTAAACTAATACACATTATTGGATACATTCTTTGTCATGTGTTTACGTTGTGTAAACTCATTTTAGGACAAGACATATGTAATGACACAATCTGCCCTATTATGGCGCCATAGAAGCCTCCTTAAACTAATTTAATTCAACATTCCAGATTATTTTAATGCGTTTGCCCTGGAGACACTGCCAAAAAAATTGGTTTATTCAATATTATTTCTCACATTTATGGTGAAATAAAACCAGCTATTAAAGGCTGCTCCGTCCTAAACCTAATATCACCATGACAGACACTCCAAACCAGCCGGGCAAAGGCCCGTTGTTAAGCAACAAAGCCAACATTACTGACCTTCATCAGCGCAATCTGAGTAACTTTGAAATTGATAAGGCTGCGTTATCGCTTATTGTTCAAACCGCGGTAAACGTTGAATTATTTACCATTCCGCTTTACATGACAACCATGTATTCCATACAGGGGATGCACCAGGTAACCGGCCAAAACGACATGTACAAAGGAAGGCTATGGCCGGGCGGCGCACCAACTTATAAGCCACAAACAGAGAATGCCACAGCTTTTAACACAATATTCAGCGTTTTTATCGAGGAGATGCTACATTTACAACTGGCCTCAAACCTGGCCAATTTATTGGGGATCACGCCTAAGTTCACCTATTTATCGCCGGCGCCAGGCTATGCATGGGATTGCTATAACAATAACAGCACCGTTTTACCTGGAATTGTTGATTTTAAAGACTGCAAACCGGAATATAATGGCATAAATTACAACAACATCCGGGTAAAGCTGGATGACCTTAATTATACCCAAAATGATCTTTTCCTGGCTATTGAAGCACCCGAAGAAGATTCAAAAGGACGTATAAAAGAAGAGTACAGGGACAAATATATTCACACAGCGCCATTAAAAGGATGGCGCCCGGGCGTGCAGCTGCCCATGTTCGGCAGCATTGGTATGATGTACCAGTTAATATGGGATTACCTGGAGATAACCTACATAGACGATAATGGGTTGGAAAGTACTTTATTTGAAAAAATGTATTCCCCTTCATCTTTACAGCAGGATATATTTAATACGGTATCAAAAGGCCATCCATACATGGAATTCCAGGGACTGGAAACTACTGTAGCCGGCTGGCTGCCCGAAAAAGCAAAGGAACTGGTGTTTAAGCTGATCAGCGCCATAACAGACCAGGGCGAAGGAGCCGATATTATAAAAACTATGCGGGGGCCTGCCATGCTGCAGGCAGTACAGGAAACATACCGGGCTTCTGACACGGCTTTAAAAGCAGATTACCCGTCGTACACGGATACCGGCGTTAAGACCGAATCTACCCATGCTTATGCCCGGTTCAGCAATGGCGCCCTTGACCATTATGAAAGATTTTTGGAAATCCGGGAGGATATTGAGTCGGGTAAAATTGTAACATGGCCAATCTGGCACAACAAGGTGCGTACGGGGCCTGATAAATGGACTGCAGATGATCTTAAAACTGCCAGTTATGAGGATACCCCGCCTTTACCAACTGCTGAAGACATCGCCGCTGCTTTAAACCGCTTAAACAGCCCGAATGGAACAACAGATATAGCCGATACCAAACGCCAGGCGAACTATAAGCAATTCTGTGAAATTGCTACCGGCGCTATTGCAGGTATAACTACCGTGCTCGACCAGTACTGGCAAAACAGCAGCGTGGGTTTTCCATTCCCTTCCATGGGCGGCTCGGGCGATCGTTTGATGATGTGCTGGGCGGTATTCGGTCAGGTGCCCGACCTCTCAGTACCAGTTCAGGTAAGGAAAACAGATGGCAAAACTCTGTATCATGCCTGCCAGGGCGTTGATCTTAGTGATGGCGCCTCACCTGACAGCACTTGCGCTTCAGCAGAAATATACCACAATTGTCGCGGTTCCAATACTTGCAAAGCGGAGGGAGGCTGCGGCTTTGTTCAGCAGGTGGGACAGTCAAAATCATGCGGTTCCAGCGTCATGGTGTCTAAAGTGGCAGAACCATTATGCGGCGGGCCAACTCCCCCAAAAGATTCCAAATTATACAGCGCACCCGGCGACAACGTTTGCGGCAGTTTTGGCGGATGTGCGGTGCCTATTTCTGCTTCGCAGATCTATCCTGTCATTGCGCAGACACCAGAAGGCAGAAACATAACGTTAGGCACTATGGAGTTAAATGATTTTGAAAAACAAGCTGACGGCACTTACAAAACGGTGCCTTTGCCCGACGGGAGCAATAAAATAACCTTTAAAACCGGCCAGCTGGTGCATGATATAGCATGGGAGGCTTATACAAAAGTGCTTGAGTCCCGCCAAAAACCGGTACCCGCTAAACCGAAAACCAGCGATATCAGGCTGGTATTCCCACCTTCTACCTGATCTGTAATTATGACCTCAGATAAGACGAATCGCCTGGGCCTTTCAAATTTGGGCCTGGGCGTTGGTTTACGAACCAAGCACTATGCGCACCTGATGAAGAACGAACCCGTTGTTGACTGGTTCGAGATCATCAGCGAAAATTACATGAACAATTTTGGCTATGCCAGGCATGTGCTGGAGCATATTGTCAGCATCCGGCCTGTTGTAATGCATGGAGTGTCTATGTCAATTGGCAGCACCGATCCGCTAAACCTTGAATATTTAAAACAACTAAAGGAACTTGCTGACTTAGTGAAGCCGGTATGGATCTCAGACCATTTATGCTGGACCGGGGTCGCCCATTTAAACACCCACGACCTGTTGCCGCTTCCATTAACGTTAGAAAGCCTAAAGCATGTAACCGAACGTGTAAACCGGGTGCAGGATATTTTAAAGCGGCCCCTGATATTGGAGAACCCCTCCACTTATATGGAGTTCCAGGATTCAACGCTGCACGAATGGGAGTTTTTAACAGAGCTGGTAAATAAAACAGGATGCGGTTTATTGCTGGATGTAAATAATGTATTTGTTTCGGGCTTTAACCATAATTTTGATCCTGAGCATTATATCCGTAATATTCCGCATAAAGCAGTAGTGCAAATGCATATTGCCGGCCCTACAGATTGTGACACTTATTTGTTGGATACCCATGATCAGCCGGTGCCAACACAAGTGTGGAAATTATACAGGCTGGCACAACAGCTTACGGGCGGAGTATCCACTTTGCTGGAATGGGACGCCAACATTCCCGAATACGAAGAGCTGGTTGCCGAAGTAAATAAAGCCAAGCAGGTTTTGCTGGGCGATTTCCCTGATGTACCCGTGTACCGCTCGCCACTCGCTGACGGCGTTTCTAATCCTGTAGACCATCAAATGCAAACCGTACATGAGTGAGTTGGCCAACATACAAAGATGGTTAACATCCATTATTATAAAGCCAGGCAAACTAGGAGAGAAGATCAGGTTAGCTGATCAGTTTTATCAGCTTAATAATGAAAAGGTGATCCGCCCATCCTTACGGTCATCCGCAGGCGAAAAAATAGGAATTTATGCAAGGGGATATGTACTGCGTTTGATGGATTGTATGACGGCCGAATACCCTGCATTGCATCACCTTTTAGGGGAAGAGCTGTTCGGGACGTTTGCTAAAGCTTACCTGGTAAAGAAACCTGCGGCCTCACCTGATCTGTATGATCTTGGAAAAAACTTCCCCGATTTTTTAAAAGCAGCACAGCCGGAAAATCGTGAAATTCACAATACAGATCCGTCCATGTTTGACCTGCCTGTTGAGCTGGCAAAATTAGAAAGGGCGATTTCTGAAGTTTCCCGGAGTAAGGGACTGGAAGGCATGGAGGAAAACAAATCCATCGAAAATCAAATGCTTTACCTCTTCGGCACTGTTTCCTTTCATGCTTCACCTTGCCTGCAGTTACTTCAGCTGCAATTCCCGCTGGTTGACTTTGTACAAGCTGTTCAGCAGGGCAGTGAAGCACAGGTACCGGATGAAAAAGAAAGTTTCATTGTTGTGAGCCGGAAAAACTATATAGTTCATGTGCATGAGCTTGAACAATGGCAATGGCATTTTTTAACACAGTTCAAGGCTACCGGGAATTATCTGGAATCTGCGGAATTTACTGCGCAACAATGTGACCTTGAAAAAAGTTCGCTGATGGCCGATATGATGCTTTGGATACCTGTTGCAATAAGCATCGGTTATATTTATGCTGATAGTGAAATTTAGCAAAGGTTCCAATCACATATCAGGCGCTAACCAAACAGTTCCTGCTCGTCTGTATAATATGTTTTACGTGCCGATAGGTCTTTTTGATGAATTGCGGCACCTGTAGATGTTGTTTTCTTTCCGGATTTATGAACCTCCAAAAAATCCCTGACCTCCCCGCTGATGATATCCGGCTTTGCTTTAAGTATTTCCTTTTCAGCCTCCTCCAATACACTTTTAATGGATTTAGCCAGGGTTTTAACTTTATCCGCCGGAATCTTATTAGCCGGTGAAAAGGGTGAGATGCGTGCATGCCATAATATTTCATCCGCATAAGCATTTCCAATGCCACGCAGCACCTTTTGATCCATTAATACCGTTTTAACGGGTGTTTTGGTTTTGCCGAATTTTTCTGACAAGTAATTACTATCAACATCCAACGCATCAGGCACATCGCTCACTTTTGGATCGAGTGTGGGCGTTGCTGCTTTTTGAAAATCAGTAAGCGCCAGGTTTAATCCGTCATCAAAAGTCATGGTTATGATCTGGAATTTAGGTTCTTCATCACCATTTTTAAATAGCACAAGGCCACCATGTAACATCAGGTGCAAAACTAAAGTATACCCACCGTTAAATAGTATGTGAAGTTCTTTACCCGACCGTATAAATTTTTCCAGTTCATGCCCCGTTAAGACATCCTGTAGTTGTTTAACAGGCACATTCAGCTTCTTGTCTTGAGTAACAGTTATCTTTTGCAGTTTTTTGCCCTTTAACTTTCTTGTAAGATTAAGGCTGAATGCCTGCAGATCGGGTAGTTCCGGCATATTTTTGTTTTTTAATAAAAACGCTATAATTATAAATTGGTTTTTACAGATCCGTAGCTTGTTTTTGAAGCGGAAGTCTAAAAAAGAAGGTAGAGCCTTCACCAGGTTTGCTTTCTACCCAAATCTGTCCATGATGGTGTTTAATGATTTCGGAGCACAAATAAAGGCCGATACCAAAGCCTGGTATTTTCTCAGTATCCTTACTTTCCACGCGGTAATAGCGTTCAAAAAGTTTTTTAATGTCCTTTTTTTTCATGCCCATTCCTTCATCCTTCACACTAACTGCTACCGTATCATTGGTCGCCTCGCAATTTATTATAACAGGTGTACCCTTAGGAGAATACTTTATGGCGTTGCTCAATAAATTAATAATCACCTGTTCTATCTTGTCCCGGTCGGCATTTATTATAACAGGGTCGCAAGTGCTGAAAGCGATAATGTGTGTAGAATTCAGGAGGCTGGTTTCTTCAATGGCTTCACGTATAACCTCACAGATATCAAAATCCTGAACCAGCAGTTGGATCTTACCCGATTCAACCTGCGACAGATTAAGAAAACCGTTGATCATGCTGCTCATTTTTTTTACCTGCTTTTCAACTTTGGTCAGGGTACCTATTGTAAAGCTGTCTTTTCGTTTTTTGGCCCAAACATGCAGCATTTGCACATAGGCTTTAAGGGTGGTAAGCGGGGTTTTTAGCTCATGGCTCACCATGCCTATAAATTTATTTTTTCGCAGCTCTTTCTCTTTCTGATCGGTTATGTCCATCATTACGCCCGAGAAGTGGGAGAACTTTCCTTCAGGGTCTTTATAGAGGCCGCCCACGGCTTTAACCCACCTCAACTTTTGATCATGAAAGCCGGTAACAGGATAATCCATGTGATAGGGCAGGTCTTTGCTGATTGCCTCGTCAATACCGGCAATCACTTTAGTGCGATACTTTTCTTGTATTTGTTTCATGGCTACCTCAAAAGATAGATCTTCTTCGGGCCCGTAACCAAATAACTCTTTTACCCGGTGCGAGGCTATAAAAACCCTGGTTGCCTCATCAATAATCCATGTACCTACATTAGCAGCTTCAATCGCCAGCCTGGGTAAATCCAGAATATGATAATGTTGGATCACTTCTTCCCTTTCCTGCTCCGTTCCCGAAAAATGATCTATTTCTTCTGTTTTATCCATCTAAGCACCTATTGAGAAGGCCAAATATACAGTGAAATAACATAACTTATTACAAGCGCCTTTATTGTAATAAATTCAATGCCTGTGCAGAATAGGCACAAAAAAACCTGGCATAACCAGGTTTTGATAAATTACGATAACCAATACTATTGACCAACCGGGTTATCCGGCTTTTTTATTGTTCCGTTAGTAAATAATATCGGATTTACCTTTTTTGTATCTCCCTGGTAAACCCATACAATGTTCCCGATATAGTTACGGAAAGCAGTATTAACATCCTCAAGGGTAAGTTTTTTAATATCATCCATCAGGGTTAATGAGCGTTTCCAGTCATCATGTAATACCTCGTTAGCAGCAATTGATGAGGCTTGCGCAACATTAGTTTCATTTTTATAGTAAAATCCGGTAAGGTAGGTAACTTTCATATCCGCCAGTTCGGCAGCAGTAAAGCCATGAGATTTAGTGCTATCTACCAGTTTGTCAAACACTGCAATGTATTTATCCGGCTGTGTGGTTGACACAGCAAATTTAGCAACAGAGGTTGTACCGGTACTAAACCATGCCTGGGGGGCGTATGAAAGGCCATTTTTTGTTCTTATATCTAAAAAATGTCTGTTGGCAAAAATACGCATGGCAACACTAAATGCATAAAAATCCGGTGCGTCCAACTGCGGGCCGCTGGTTACGCCTTCTACATAATTAGTTGCCAGGTCGCGGGGCTCGGATGAGAAAGTACTTTTATAGGTTCTGAAAAATGATTTTTTTAATTCGTAAGGAGCGCCGTGTTTTATAGCGGCAAGCATTTCCTTAACCTTGCTTTCAATTACAGACCGGTCAAGGTCAGCAACTACTACAATAAATATGCGCGACTTTGTTAAAATAGATTGGTAATATGCCTTAGTCTCATCAGCCTTTAGTTTTTCAATAATGGCCTGTGTGCCTTGGGGTTCTTTCGCATAATCGCGCCCGGCAAAGGCAACTTTATT
This sequence comes from Mucilaginibacter sp., assembly GCA_028287865.1. Lineage (GTDB taxonomy): Bacteria > Bacteroidota > Bacteroidia > Sphingobacteriales > Sphingobacteriaceae > Mucilaginibacter. Next base: position 10,055 of record JAQBOU010000139.1, read on the forward strand.
TGCAAGTTTGTCAATAGCTGCATCCGGTTGAGATTCCCTGGCTTTCAACGAATTGATAGCATCCTGTTTAATCCGTTTAAATTCGGTGGTGTCAAAGCGGGGCTGTGTAATTGCTTCGGCATATAGCTTCCAAACGTTATCAAAATCAGGCTTGATGCAATTCATCCTGATAACAGAATAATCCATGCCACTGTAACCATATACCTGAGCGCTTACCCTGTCCAACGCATTTTTAAAGCTGTTTTTATCATGAATTAAAGTACCGCATTCGGTAAGAGAAGTCATCGCCAGCGACTCAACTCCCATCTTATCAGCCGTGTAATTTTGCACACCGCCCTTTATAATTGTCTGTATTTCAACAATATCGTTGCCGCTTGGCTGAACAATAACCTTTACGCCATCAATTTTAAGTTCGTAAGCTTTATTTTGGGCAAACGCCGGAACTATATTTCCTGTTATTGCCGCAGCTAACAGGATTATTATTATATGTTTTTTCATTGTGATAAAGTTAGTTTGCTTTCGCTGTGAAAAATGAACCAGCACTTACTTTTTTATTTAAGTCCGGACTAATAATCAACCCTGCAACAAATGGCTTCCCGATAATATAGGTATTTAAATATTTCAATATATCGGCCCTTGATACTTTCTGGTAATCATCGGTAACATTGGTGTAGTAATTTAACGAGGTGCTGCACCAGTAAAAACTCATTTGGCCGGGTAAGGAAGATGGTTTTTCTTTAGCGCGCATGTCATCACGCAATAAAATAGCTTTGGCATCATTTATCTGCTCCTCCGTATAATAATCAGGATTGCTCCACAAGTTTAATTGCGTTATAATTTCATCATAGCATTCTTTTAACTTGTTGGGGTTAGGAACTACAAATATAGTTGTAGGGCCTATGTATTTGCTGGTTTGATAACTCAGACCAGCATAGGTGGCCAGTCCTTTATCTACAAGTGCCTGCTGAAACTTTGAAGAATTTAAGCCGATGATCGTAGAAAATACATCAGCTGATACTGTTGAAGCTGAATCTGTTAAATAGGAGGGACCCTGCCATGCAAACTCCATAAATGGTGTACGTGCAATAGTGCTTTCCTTTACAAAATAGTCGTTCTTTGTTAAAGGTTTAAAAGCGGGAATAGGATATTTTACGATAGGATCAAATCCGCTGCTTGCCCAATCGCCAAAAATATTTTCGGCCATTTTAAAAGCCTCGTCGTGTTTCACGTCACCGCAAATGGTTAACAAACTATTATTGGGAAAATAATATTTGTTTTTGATCACCATCATTTTTTCGGGAGTTGCGGTATTGATAATGTTATGTATACCTATTGGGTTTTTACGGGTAAACAGGTCTCCCCATAAACGCTTATCAATTTCAATAGCCAGTTGAAAACCCGGATTGCTTTCCCCACGCTGAAACTCGCCATCTACCACCACCCGTTCTTTTTTCATGTCCTCTTCCCGGTAAATAGGAAAGCGGATAGCGGCGTTAAGAAATTTAAGCCCGGCAGTTAAGCTATCCTTATCAAAAGTAAAATAATAGTTTACACGTTCGGTGCCGGTGGTGCCATTCCAGATAGCGCCTAGCTCCTGTGTGCGTTTTAAAAGCTTTTCCTGCGTTGGATAATCTTTATTGGCCTTAAAAAACATATGCTCAAAAAGATGAGAAAGGCCGTTGTATACCGAATCTTCTGTAAAAGAACCATTTTTTACCGCAATTTCTACCGTGGCCAATGGAACTTTAGCATTTTCTATAACAACAACCTGCAGCCCGTTAGGTAATTGTTTCCAATAATAACCTTTAGGCAACGATAGTTGTGCAAAGGCGCCTGTGGTAATTAAAAGGCCCGTAATGCATAATGTTAAACGTTTAATAAGGTGCAGAGTCATATAGTTATGTATTAAGGTTTTAAAACATAAATATATAATATATTGCTTGTTATCAAACAACAAATTATTAAAAAATAAATTTATTGTTTGAATAATTAGATGGTTGATGCCGGCTTTGCCTTAATTTATACGCTATACGTTTATTAATTCTTTTACGGCTTTAGGTATTTCTAATCCCTGAACGGGCATTTTAATGCTGAACGTTGTTCCTCCGTTTATAGCGCTTTTAACATGTATTGTTCCGCCTAAAGCCTCTACCTGGGTTTTTACCATAAAAAGCCCCATTCCTTTGCCTTCAACACTGTCATCAAACCTACGGTATAATCCAAATAAAATGGAACCGTTTTTATCCAGGTCAATTCCTTTTCCGTTATCGGTAAATAACAGTTCTAAAAGGTTATTAGTAAATATTGTTTTTACACTAATAAGTGTCTTTACATCTTCACGCCTATAGTTAATGCTGTTAAGTAAAAGATTGTAAAATATGCTGTAAAAATAATTACGGATTGTAAAAAGATGATTTAGCTGAGAAAAATTGCAATTGATCCGCAGGTCTTTTCGATCCATTACTGGCTGTAAACTAATCAGAACATCCTTAACGATTTCATTGAAATCAATTATTTCCTTTTTTTCATTAATTTGTTCCCGTACCTGTAAAATTATGTTTAGATCTCTGATCTTGTCATCAAGATTATTCACAGAGGTGAGAATGTTTTCTATTACCATCCGCTGTTCGTTCGTTTCATCCGTCAGCCTTAATACCTGGCTCAGTCCAATAATATTAGCAACCGGGGCACGAAGATTATGAGAAACAATATAGTTAAATTGCTCTAAGGTTTTATTTCGCTGTATAAGGTCTGAAATAATTTTTTCGCGCTCCAGTTCGGCCAGCCTCTTTTCGGTAATATCTTTTATTACAGCATCTATACGTATCAGTTTTCCTTCATCATCCATTTTAGGTATGATCTTATTCTCTACCCATCTAACAGCACCATCTTTTCTGATTATACGGTACTGACTAACTATTTGCCGTCCTTTTTCCAATTGCGTGTTCCCGGTTTTCACCACATGCCGGTCGTTCGGATGAATAGCAGTTATCCACAATTCAGGATCGGTTGTAAATTCTTCAGCCGCATACCCCAATAACTGTTCGCACGTGTCTGATATATGTATAAACGTGTCGCTTTTTATATCTCTTGAAAATACTACTTCGCCAATCCGGGCAAATAGTACTTTCATTTCTTTATTTGTATCTCCCAGCTCAATAGCCGCAATGGTTTTCTCGGTAATATCCTGGGCATACCCGGTAATGGTCAGCAGTTTTTCGTTTTCATCACGTACCTCCGTTATTCCCGCATTTATATATTTTACCTGTTCGTTGTCAATTAATCTAAAACTAAAGTTGATAATTCCCTTTTCGATAGCAGTGCTTTTTATTTTTCCTCTTACCATTTTCAGGTCATCAGGATGTACCTTTTGAATAAAATGTTTGATTTTATTTTTGCCGGTAAAAGGATCAATACCCCAAATGCAGCACATTTCATCCGAGGCGTTGATGGTTTGATTATTTAAGTTCATACTCCACGTTCCGAGGGACGCGAGCTTTTCAGCTTCCCTGTTTCTTTCATCATGCTCGCTCAATTCTTTTACAAGGCAGTTTCGTTCTATGGCTTCTTTTTTTGATTGAAGTATGATCCGGATAAAGATGACAAGTATAAAAATGAGTGTAACAATAAAGCTTCCGTTCATTATTACCAGCGCCTTTCTTGATGCTGTTTTTCTTATCGCCATCAGCCTGTTTTCATTTTGTTCAATAAGTTGAATATAGAAAGCGGCTTTATATTCGTAAATTTTGCCTTCGCCGCCCTGAATTAACACAATAGCGGGTTGCAGGCCGTTATCTTTTCGCAGTTTTATAATCCGGCCCGCAAATTCAATTCTTTTGCTGATATAAAATCCCAAAGAATCAAGCATGGGTTTAATGAAAGCATTGTCAGATGTTAATTGTTTAATTACATCCAGCTCTTTTAAAGTTTTTGTTCCTGTTTTTAAAAAGTACTGAGCGAAACTTTTATTACCGGTAAGCATATAATCACGGGCCAGTATCTCATTTTTACCCGCCATTAGTTGAATTCTTTCTGTCTGAATTAACACTTCATCACTGTGCTTAACCCATTTTTCCCTCACATCAGCACGCTTGATGTTATAATAAGAGACCAACAGCAGACATATCAGTATAAAGGCTGATAGTTGAACTGAATAAATAACCCGTTTGCTTAAAGCATTCATAATGCGAATAGATGAGAAAAGCCGGAGCTTAGCAGAAAATGCTCAGGCAGAAGTGTGATAACTTAACATAAACCTTGATATTTTGTTTGCAAATTACACATTTACTTTTTTATGGAAGTCATTGAGCCCGCACTCAATGTAATTAAGTTAAGGAGGAAACCTTTTTACGCTCTTTATGATTTGTCATAGGAGGGTCGACAATCCGCCTAAAGGCAGCGTAGTAGGAGTGAGTAGATAGTCTGCCAATTCATTAGCGTTAATGCCGCCCCATAATTGACCGGTCTTGCTTCCGCCCGACCGCCCTCTTTTTTGCTTGCAAAAAAGAGGGTTAAAAAGCATTAAAAAAATATTTCCCCTAACTTAATAACATTTGATCGGCAATAATTCACCTATGTTATTTCATATTTATTAATAAAATTTATTATTAATTAACAGAAGAAGCTGAATTAATTTATTCATCTTTGAAATTACCTAATCAAATTAATTATGTCTGACTTTACGGTGGATCTTAGTAATTGCGACCGTGAGCCTATTCACATACCGGGGCAACTGCAATCCCATGGTTTTCTGATAGTAATTGATCAAAATTATACCATTAACTTTTTTAGTGATAATATTGGCAGTTTTATAGCCGGCATTTCCATTGATCTTCTGGGAAAACCGCTGGAATACCTGGAGAAGTTTCTTGGCCTGCAGTATAACGCTGACTATATAAAAAAGCTGCTCAATACAGAAAGGGACAGCAAAAGCTTTGAACGGATCAACCCGGTTACGATTGATCTATCCGGAAAACCCTTTTATCTGATCATATCAGTATCTGATGAATACACCTTACTGGAGTTTGAGCCGGCGATATCGGATTTCAATCTGAATGTTCAAAGCCTGATCGGCCGGTCAATCGCAGAGATATTAGGTTTTAAAGAAATGCAGAAGTTACTGGACCATACCACCAGTCAGGTGAGGAACATTATTCACTATGATCGGGTGATGATTTACCGGTTTGGGGAAGATGGTCATGGTGAGGTGGTTGCAGAAGCAAAGAATGAAGATTTGAATCCATGGCTGGGTTTACATTACCCGGCTTCGGATATACCTAAGCAAGCGAGGGAGTTATATAAGCTTAACCTTACCAGATTAATTGCCAATGTCCATACCACGCCTTCATTAATTACCGCCAGTGCTGATCATACAGAGCCGCTTGATCTCACTTTTTCACAGCTCAGGGCGGTTTCTCCTATTCATATTCAATACCTGAAAAACATGGGAGTAGCTTCCAGTTTTAGTATCTCCCTGATATATAAAGGAGAACTTTGGGGACTGATCGCCTGTCATAACTATACTCCGTTATTTATTGATTACCGTTCCAGAGAATATGCCAAACTGATTGGCCAGATATTATCTTCGGCGTTGGAATTCAGGCAGGACGAGGAATCCTTGCATAATCAGGAGGGTTTTAAAAATAATTTAGATAAAATAGCCCGTTCCTTACAAAACAATGAGCACATCGCAGATGCATTGATTTCCGGTTCTTCGGATTTATTAAATGTGGTAAAAGCAACCGGCGCCGTAGTGCTTTATGAAAAGAAACAGATAAAAATAGGCATTACACCGGATGATGCTCAGCTTGAATTGTTAATCCGTTGGATTATGGAAAATGTAAACGAACCGGTTTACTATACCCATAAGCTTTCCGGTATTTATCCCGAAGCTGCGCATTATAAAGAGATTGCTTCGGGAATGATGGTGACGGTTTTATATAGTGAGTTAAAGGAATATATTATTTGGTTTAAGCCGGAAAAACTTCAAACAATCAACTGGGCAGGCAACCCGCAAAAGCCGGCGGTGACCAACGCTGAAGGGCTAATGCAAATTTCCCCGCGTCATTCGTTTGAAGTATGGTCAGAAACAGTTTCAGGTGCCTCAGACAGTTGGAGCGGAGTTGAAATCAACTCGGTAACCCGGTTAAAAGAAGAAATAACCAATGCCGTTAATCTCAAAGCAGGAGCTATCCGGTTGTTAAATGAAAAGCTGCGCTCAGCCTATGAGGAGTTGGAAACCTTTAGTTATACAATCTCCCACGATTTAAAAAATCCGCTGGCTTCTATCAAGAGTTACGCACAATTATTGATCAGGGATCAACAGCTTGCAGAACGGGGGCAGTCCCTGCTACAGCGAATTGCAGATCGTGCGGATCAGATGAACCTAATGATCAATGCAGTGCTGGATTATTCCAGGCTGGGCCGTAGCGAACTTAAATACAGAAAGATAAATACAGGTTTGCTGATAGCCGACATTGTTAGTGACCTTGATATGATGTATGACACTGCAAATTTTAAGATAACGATTGGTAATACACCCGATTTAGTCGGCGATCCGATCATGATGCTACAGATATTTTCCAACCTGATAGGCAATGCGGTGAAATATTCGCAGAATGCAAGGCCGGCAATTATACATATCGAAGGGATTACAAGGGAAAATGACATCTGTTATAAGATAAGTGATAACGGTCTCGGCATTGCCGCTGAGGATATACCCCGGATATTCGAACTGTTTAACCGGATGGATAATGTTAAAGATATTGAAGGTTCAGGAGTGGGGTTAGCAATAGTTAAGCGTATTGTGGAAAGGCATAAGGGCAAAATTTGGGCAGAAAGCGTATTAAATAAGGGGTCGGAATGAGGGTGTAAAATAAACTGTGTCAAAGAGTAAATAATTACCTTTAACATAGTTTAGATGAAACAAGAAGAATCGCTCGAGTACGAGC
>JAQBOU010000218.1 GCA_028287865.1 Mucilaginibacter sp.
CATAAGTTTCTGTGGATCCCTGGTTGTATGACGCCCACAGAGATTTATTCGGCCCAAAAAAACGGAGCTGAAATAATCAAGATATTTCCGGCTAATATTGTAGGACCAGCCTTTATAAGTTCAGTAAAGGAAGTGTTCCCCGGCCAGCTTTTTATGCCGACTGGCGGTGTGGAATTGAATACAAAAAATATCAGCGGGTGGTTTCATGCCGGGGCGTGTGCTTTGGGCATGGGAAGTAAACTTATTAGTAAAGAGATACTGAATGGGCGGCTTTATGACCAATTATACAGCGATACCGTTAAAGCGCTCGAATTAGTTAAGGCCGCTATGTAAGTTAATACTATTCAAAAAATCCAGTACAACTTTATTAAACTCCTCCGGATGTTCAAGGTTAGGCATATGACCTGCATCCTCAATAATAACCAGTTTGCAGTTTTTAAGGTTTTCCTTCAGTTCTTCTGCTTTTGCAACCGGTGTAAACTCATCTTCCCGGCCAACCATTACAAGGGTTGGTATATTAATTTCAGGCAGTACCTCTTTTAAGTAATTTATCCTTTCAGATCTTGCACGCATTGCGGTTGCAGCAGCCAAAGGGGAGGTGGCTTTCATCATTTTTATTACATGCATAGAAACTTCCGGCATTGAAGTTACGTGCTCCGGTCGGATCATTTTATAAATAGCTTCATCAGCATAAGCATCCATTCCTTCTTTTTCTAACCGGTCTGCACCTTCGTTGCGCGCTTGTTTAGCTTCATGCGTATCTGGCCCGGCAAAAGTATCGGCGAATATTAATGATTTTATTCTTCCTGGTGCCTGGCGGAATATTTCCATAATTATTTGCCCGCCCATTGATAAGCCGGCTAAGTGAAAGCTTTCGACCTCTAAAAAATCCATTAGCTGCAATACATCTGTTGCATAATCTTCAAATGTTGTTTTGGCGGATTTGGGCAGGCTGCTTTGACCGTAGCCTCTCAAATCAGGCGTAATAACCTTATATGAATCAGAAAATGCTATAACTTGTGGGTACCACATTGTATGGTCGAACGGATGCCCATGGATCAAAACTAAAGGCTCGCCGTTCCCGGTAACCTTATAGTTGAGTTCGATACCATTAATTTTTTCTATCACAGCGTAATTATTTATGTGATCGATGAAATTGGATAACTTGCGTTAAACTTTTTTTGGAGGCAGATCAAATGCTTTTGCTTCATGTTCAAAATGGCCTTTATGGGAGCCATCGCAAAACGGTTTATTTGCCGACATACCGCAGCGGCAAATTGAAAGCACCGTTCTTCCCTGTAAACCGTAAGCATTACCTTCCATATCTACTATTTCAAAATCACCGTCTACCTTTACAGATCCGTTGTTGTTTATTGTAAGTTTTGTTGTTGCCATGTTTTCTTTTTTGCGAAAATAGTAATCCTAACTTATGTACAGAAGATTTTTATGCAGTTTTTAATTTTTACTCATTAATATATCCTGTAATACCTTCCAGACGTTATTTCCCACAATTTTAGCGCCTTCGGCAGTTGGATGTATGCCATCCTTTTGGTTTAATGTTGATATGCCGCCGACTCCCTGTAAAAGGAAGGGAACTAAAGCCATGTTATTTTTAGCAGCCAGTTCAGAAAAAATAGCTTTAAAGCTGTAAGCATACACACCGCCCATATTAGGCGGCACCTGCATCCCCAGCATTACCAGCTTTGCATGCGGGTATTTTGATTTTACAGCATCAATAATATCCTGCAGGTTTTGTACGGTTTCAGTGACCGGTATTCCGCGAAGCCCGTCGTTAGCGCCGAGTTCCAGCACAAAAACGTCAACAGGTTGCTTTAAGATCCAGTTTATCCTTGCTTTTCCACCCGCCGAAGTCTCTCCACTAACACCCGCATTAATTACTTTATAGTGCAGTTTTGCCTCGTCAATTTTATTTTGTACAACCCCTGGAAAAGCTTCGTTGGGGTCATCAAGCCCGTAACCGGCAGTCAGACTGTCACCAAAAAAAAGCACTGTTTTAGTGGATGATGCGTCCGCTGGAATATTTGTTGTTGCTTGGTTCGCTGATGAGGGCTTTTTATCCCCGCAGGCAGTAAATAGCAATAATATGATTGAAATATAGCAGATCTTTAGTTTGTACATTTTTTACAGATAGGATTAATAAATGCATTTACATCCTTCGCCTTTCAGCTTTAACCAGTCTATTTTAAGAACTTCTCAGCACTTCTAACGGAGGTTTATTCAACACACCGCGGCTATTTAGCAGGCCGATAATAACAGTTAACACCGAAATTATGAAAAATAGCAATACAGCCGGTAATACGTTAATAACGAAAGGAATTTCGAAACTGTATTTCGCTAATAGCCAGCTGCTGATAAGCGCAATTATAATACCGGTTAATGCCGATAGCGCACCTAAAAATAAATACTCCAATGCAGTGATCGCGAAAATTTGTTTTCGACTGGCGCCAAGAGTCCGCAGCAAAACGCTTTCCTGTATGCGCTGGTACTTGCTGATCCTTACAGATGCAATCAATACCACGATACCCGTAATGATGCTAAAGGCGCTCATAAAACGGATGATATAACCTATCTTGCCTAAAAGGTCATCAATTACATTTAATACCAGTCCTAAATCTATGATGGAAATATTGGGGAAGGCCCGCACAATTGCCCGTT
>JAQBOU010000229.1 GCA_028287865.1 Mucilaginibacter sp.
CATTCCCCGCACCGGTAAGGCCGAATCTTTAAATGTTGCCATTGCAACCGCGCTGTTTTGTGCAGAAATAAACTGAAAATTCCAATAATAATATTGTTCGACAGCAAATAATTGCTATTTTTGCAGCCTTGAATTCTGGTCGGGTGGCCGAGTGGCTAGGCAGAGGTCTGCAAAACCTTTTACAGCGGTTCGAATCCGCTCCCGACCTCAAGATTAAAAAAACATTAAAATATAACACCATGGGCGTTACTCGTTTAAAAAGAAAAGATAGAAAAAACAAAACTACTTCGAGGTTAGAAGTACAATTTTTGAAACTGGCTACCAACCTGGAAGCAGGAAGCCGTTCTGTTGAGCCAAAAAATAGCCAGATAGCAAAAAACAATGCTGCTTTGTTAAAAGCAGCTGCTGCAAAATAATTAGGCCCCGGCCCGGCCTCCTCTAAATCTCCAGTAGGACTTTTTTATAGGTGGCAAATGATAAGTAATCCTGCTGGTTTAAAACCGGTGGGATTTTTTATGCGAAGTTTTTCAGGCTTGTTCCCGGGGTGTTCCAAAAAATAAGACGGAACGCCTGGAACGTTTGGAACGGGTGGAACACTTGAACTGAAATACATATGTTACTATATATCAATAACATATAATATTTCATCATATTCCCAGTTTGTTAAGCAAAAAATATTTTGGAACAACGAACATTTGCCGCGTTGATATCAAAAGCATTTACATCCCATTGTTCTCCTTTCCTTAGCCCAAGCCACTTTCTCAAGTGTTTATGCTCCGGGTGTTTCGGATCGTTTAATACTTCTATCAGATTTGAGTAACGCGGTGGCCCGCCGCAATCTTCCGGAGGGCATGCGCTTTTTCCATCGATACATAACGGACGGGTTATTTTTTCATCTGATATCTCTTCCAGAATGATATGATGTATCCAGTCGTCGCCAAAATCATATAAATAGGTAAATGTTTGGTTTGGACGGATAAATATTTCCGACAGCTTAACAACGCGGCTGTCCCGCACAGTTTGGTCATCGTATTCATCAGGAATTTTATAAATAGGGTCCGACTTCCAGGCCAATTGCGAAAAACGGTATAAATGACAATTCTCCCAGCCAAAGGCAGCCTGTATAACCTGATGGAACACATCAAGCGTTACCTGATCAGCAACAAGCACACGCCGCCAAACGGGCGGCTTTTCGATGCCGGTGAGTTGAATTTTGAATTGGAGGGCCATAGGGCAAATTTATTATAAAGCTTTTATTATACGGCCAATATTGCTAACTTTTACTTTTATGCCGTTCAAACCACCCAAACTTTGTATGTTTATAAATTTTTTTAACTCTTTAGCTGTCGCGCTGTCATCAAGTTTTGTTTCCAAGTGATGCCTAAATCCATTGTCCGTAGTCTTTTGACTACGGATTGGCTATGCAAGTAGTTTATAACTACCGTAATAAAAGAGTGGCATCGGTCTAAAACAACCGGTGAAGTTTATATCCCCCCTTGTCCGTAGGTACTGTCATAAAAGCAAACGTTTTGACTGTTAAAAACAACCCGAAAACATAGCCGTCCGAAGTCGCAGACATTCGGACAACGGTATAATACTACGAGCAACACCGTTGTCTGTAGTTTTTTGACTACAGATTGGCTAACTACCGTAATAACAGAGCGGCCCGGCCTAAAACAACCGGTGAGGTTTAATTTTATCGGCCCCCAGCAGCTGGCCCCGACTTCTTTTGCACTTCCAGCATCTTCTTAGCATATCGCTTCCCCAATTCATCGGCAGACGGACTGTCAAAATGCACGGTATCACCCCGGTGCGACAGTCCTTCGGCGCTGGCTACGGCGGTGTAGGGCACCATTGCCTGCAATTTGGCCAGTTCGTCATTAATGCCTGAAAACTCTGGCCTAAACCGGCCCAGTTCACCTGCTATAAAAGGAAGTTTGGGATCATTAACTAATGTGCGAAACCGTTCAATCAGTTCCTTTAACTGGGCAAGGTAAAGTGGCACTTGTTTTGGCGTTTTATTGGCTTCGCCCTGGTGCCATATTATGCCTTTTACAACGCCGTATTGCATGGCTATTTTTATGCGCAGCACGGCATCGTCATACGGATGGGTTTTTGTGGCTGCATCATAGGCGCCCGGCAGCCAATGCTCAACAGGCGTTCCGCCCACTGCGCAAGGGATCAGGCCGATCCTTGTGTTGGGGTTGTGGGCGGCTTTCAACATTGCTATTCCAAAAGATAGTCCGGGACCAACAGCCGCAAACGATTGATCAAAATGCAGGGGATGTTTGGCTAAAACCCATTTATTGTCTTTATTGAGCATATATACCCTGCTGTCGCCCGCGTTTTTATATGCGTCGGTTATATCCCCCCTGCCCGACATGTTAGATTGGCCTGCCAATATGTACAACTCAAAATTGGGGTCGGGTTGTTGTTGCGCATGTGCCAGCAATAAGCCGGCCGAAAGAGAAACAGTAATAAGCAGCGTTTTAATTTTCATCCTCATCAATTCTATATTTATCGGTATCTACTCATATTCTACAAATTCGTCATAAATCACCTAACTGACTAAAGGTTTCTGCGTCGTCCTAAAATATGTCCAGTTCAGCGCAACCACGCCTACAGCATTTCTATCCAGGCAAAACAACATCAAATAACTTAAGTTCAGATACTTACAAAAACCGGGTGGATAAAAGTGGATAGCGTAGATAAAAATTCACTATCCGCCACCACAGGTTCATGACTATGGCCTATTTGCATCTGCACATCTTCTCATCCGCACATCTTCTCATCCGCACATTTGCATATCTTCTCATCTGCACATCCGCACATCTTCTCATCGCCTCGCAACATTTTTAACCACGGCATCGTTACATTCCGTATATTCAAACTTTTCAGTCAAATAAGCTAATGCAAACAAATTTAACTACTGCAAACAAATTGCTGAGTTTGTAATAGAATTAGTACGCAAATAAATAACAGGATATTCGGTAGCATGAAACAAAAAGTAGCATTGGTATTGTCTGGTGGCGGCGCCAGGGGAATTGCACATATAGGCGCCATTGAGGAATTGGAAAAACGGGGATTTAAAATAACTTCCATTGCCGGGACATCTATGGGAGCGCTGATTGGCGGCGTATACGCGCTGGGCAAAATGGAGATTTATAAAGACTGGCTATTGACACTCGATAGAATGAAGGTGTTCAGGCTGGTTGATTTTACCTTTAGCGGGCAGGGCCTTGTTAAAGGCGAAAAACTATTTAATAAACTGCGCGAATTGATTGACGATGCAAATATTGAAGATTTAAAAATGCCTTACGCCGCCATAGCAGCTGATATTATCAATAAAAAGGAAGTAGTTTTTACCAAAGGGAGCATGCTGGATGCCATCCGTGCATCTATCGCCATCCCTACTATTCTTACGCCGGTAAGGACCGAAGATGGTATGCTGGTTGACGGAGGTGTGATTAACAGCCTGCCTATTGAGCACGTAAAAAGAACCTTGGGGGATATTTTGGTGGTGGTAAATGTAAACGCCCCCATCCCATTTGAAAGGCCGCCAGCCAATGGGAACGGCACTTTAAGCAAACCGTCTGTGTACCAGGAAAAGCTCAGGGATTTTTATGACTATCTGCATAAGATCAATCCCGCAAAACACGAAGAAAAATTTGGCTATTTTGATATTATCAATAAAACCATGAGTTTAATTACCTATCACACCGGCCAGTTATCGCTCGAAAAGTATAAGCCGGACATCCTGATCAGCATATCGCACGAATGCTGCGGCACCTTTGAATTTTACAAAGCGGAAGAAATGATAGCAGCTGGTAAATGCGCAGCTATTAAAAGTTTGGAAGTGTATGAAGGGTTAGAGGTTAGAGGTTAGATTAAAATAAAAAAGATTTATCTTGTTTTCATTAAACGATAAAAATTAAAACCTGCGGAAATTTATATTGTTTATTTATCGGGAAGATAAATAAATCCATTAACTGATAGGTAACGTAAATAGCTATACCTGTAATTAAGTTTAAGTGTAAACTGTTCTATTTTTAATTGATGTTAGATGTTATCGGTATAATAAATTAAAAAAAGTAAAGTTTAATGTATTATCAATCATTGATTTAAAATTTATAAAATACCATGCAAAAAAAATACCCCTGCAAAAACCTTTTGTTTATTTCAGTTTCCGTTTCATTATTACTGCTTACCATAGCATCCTGTAAAAAGAACGGCAGTGCGGTTGTTACGCCCTCTGTAGCAACGCCCACAAAGCTTGCATTGATAGAAACCGATTCTTCAATTTATAAATTACTACTCATCAACATTGCAAATATCGGCACTCAAACCGTTAATGATGAGTTGATATTTGATACCGGCTCTGGCGGGATGGTGATGGATGCCGAAGGCATTTTACCTGCATCCATGATCACCAGCTCGGGCTTTAATTTTACCGGGGATTCCACGGTAGTAAATGGCATTACCATTACCAATCAATCATCTATGGTTGCGTATGGTGACAATACAAGTACCACAGATAAAGTTTATGGTAACCTGGCTTATGCATCTGTAACCATTGGGGATCAAAATGGCACTGTTGTAATTAAGCGACTGCCCTTTTTTCTGTATTACAAAGCGGTTAACGGACAGGGTGCCGTGTACGGCCCGCATCAGTATGATACCTTCGGCGTATCAGACGAATACGACATCACTTTTGCAAACAATGCTTATATTACCAGTCCGTTCAGCTCTTTCAACCCGGGTACCGGGCTTACCAAAGGCTTTAAAATGGCCGCACTGTCTGCCTCAAACTTCTCTTATATAGGCAATTCCATTGCGGGTGCAATAACTTTAGGTTTAACATCATCTGATCTTTCATCAACATCCGGCTTTACCATGAACCAGCTCACTTATTATTCCGGTGATGGTTATGCACCTGTTATACCAACAGCAATAACGTACAATAGTAAAAGTTTCACAACCGACGCTATTTTTGATACAGGTACCGAACCTTACAGTTACCTTGAAGACCCTACAGCACCAAATATCTCAACGCTGCTTCCATCAAAGACACCTGTATCAATTGCCACCAATTCAGGATTTAATTACTCCTATACAACCAGCGACGGTGACAATTTAACTTACGTGGAAAATCCAAGAACATCAGGAGGAACTGTTTCCGTTTTAAGCCTCGAGTTCTTTTTGAACAATGAGTATATGCTGGATTACACCAATCATAAACTAGGGTTGAAAAACAACTAAAGAGCAGTCTAAAAGATGGTGCGGAAAATAAACGCATTCAAAAATGGCTGCTTCTATAAATAGGTGTTATCGCAGGCCGCTCCAACGGAGATCGTTTTCGCGTCGTTTGGGATCCAGGCGGGGTTTCATCAATCCATCAATGGAAATCCTATTATAATTAGTGAAATTGTAAAGCAACGCAAGGTATGCACCATAAATAAGCTGTGTAAATACTGCTTGCCATTCTTCTATCAGGCTGCTGCCAAAAATAAGTGCCAGCATAATTATGGCCCCTAAAACGAGGGTGAAACGGGTAAAAAGGCCGAGCAATAATAAAATGCCTGTAATAAATTCTAAAAAAGGCAAAAGATGGCTGAACTGCGATACCATTCCCTGGGGCAATAGCGACTTGCTAAATTGATTAACCATGCCGCTGCTAAACGCTTCCAGTTTGGTAAGGCGTACCAATCCGTGACCAAAAAAGCTCAGGCCAATAGGAAGGCGGGCAAGCAGGTAAGTGTAATGTTCCTTTTTCATGGCTGTTATTTGTCAGATAAACAAAAGTCATAAACAACTGTTTCAGAATACTTTATTGCAATTTAATAAATTAATCTATAATTAATAAAAAATGCAACTCAATTTTAAAACAGTAAAATTAATGAGTTAAACTACCTCTTGAATTGCTAAAACGAAAAAAGACCTGAAAAATTACATTCCCAGGCCTTTACACTAATAAACAATTGTAATATCATTCGCCTGATGCAGCATGCTCATGCATAGCTTCTTCACGGAACAGTTTCGCGCTGAAATAGTCATTATTCATTCGCGAGATGTTGGTCATTTTAATTTCCTTAGGGCATTCAGCTTCACAGGCACCTGTATTGGTACAGCTACCAAAGCCTTCTGCGTCCATTTGGGCAACCATAGCCTGTACCCTGCTGTAACGCTCAGGCTGGCCCTGCGGCAACATACCCAATTGGGTAACCTTGGCCGATACAAACAGCATTGCAGAAGCATTTTTACAGGCAGCCACACAAGCACCGCAGCCAATACAGGTAGCAGAGTTAAACGCCTCATCGGCAATTACCTTAGGGATAGCTATTTCATTAGCATCCGGCACACCGCCTGTATTTACAGAAACGAAGCCGCCTGCCTGCTGTATCCTGTCAAAAGCTGAACGATCAACCGCGAGGTCCTTTATAACCGGGAAAGCAGCAGCCCTCCACGGCTCAATAACGATGGTTTCACCATCGTGAAAGGTACGCATGTGCAGCTGGCAGGTTGTAATGGCATTTTTGGGGCCATGCGGATGGCCATTGATATATAATGAACACATTCCGCAAATACCTTCGCGGCAATCATGGTCAAAATGTATGGGTTCGTCTTGTTTATGGATCAGGCTTTCATTAACCACATCCAGCATTTCCAAAAACGACATATCAGGCGAAATTCCTTCGGCCTTATAGGTCACAAACGCACCCCTGGTTTCTGCATTCTTTTGGCGCCACACTTTTAGCGTCAGGTTCATATTGTTGTTGGTACTCATTCCTGATTAGTTTTGAGTATTGAGTAGCTGGTATCCGGTAGCAAAAAACTTTATCTTGATACCTGATACCAGCTACTTGCTACTATTTATAACTTCTTTGTGTTAAATGAACAAATTCAAAGTCCAAAATTTCCTTATTCAATACTTCCGGCTGGTTATCCCCTTTGTATTCCCAGGCGGCCACGAAAGCAAAGTTGTCGTCATCACGTAAAGCTTCGCCTTCAGGCGTTTGTGATTCCAAACGGAAGTGGCCTCCGCATGATTCCCTGCGCATCAGCGCATCGTCTACCATCAGTTCGCCCAGCTCTAAAAAATCAGCTACACGGCCCGCTTTTTCAAGTGAAGCGTTCACCTCTTCGTTCGCTCCCACAACGATCGCATTTTTCCAGAAGTCTTCGCGCAGCGCCTTTATAAGGCCTTTTGCTTTGGTTAAGCCTTCTTCAGTACGTGCCATACCGCAATATTCCCACATAATATGGCCAAGGTCGCGGTGGTATTCGTTAACCGTTTTAGTACCCTTCATTGACAGCAGGGTATTGATCAGGTTAATTGTATCCTGTTTTGTTTTTTCGAAGGCAGGGTGTTTCGCATCAACCGGTTTAGGCCCAATAGTTGCAAGGTAATCGCCCAGGGTGTAAGGGATCACAAAATAACCGTCGGCCAGGCCCTGCATCAAGGCAGAAGCGCCAAGCCGGTTTGCACCATGATCAGAGAAATTACATTCTCCCAGGGCATATAAGCCCGGTATATTGGTGCTTAAATTATAATCAACCCATAAACCACCCATTGTATAATGCACCGCAGGATAAATACGCATGGGTTGCTTGTAAGGATCTTCGTCGGTAATTTGATAGTACATATCAAACAGGTTTCCGTATTTTGCAGCTACCGCATCCTTACCGAGGCGATGAATCGCGTCGGCAAAGTCAAGGAATACAGCAAAGCCGGATGCGCCTACCCCGCGTTTATCATCCACCATTTCTTTAGCATTACGTGATGCCACGTCGCGTGGAACAAGGTTACCAAAAGAAGGATATTTTCTTTCTAAAAAGTAATCGCGGTCATCCTCTTTCACCTGGTCGGCTTTGATAGTGCCCTTGCGCAATTGTTCTGCAATTTCAACCGTTTTCGGCGCCCATACACGGCCATCATTCCGTAGTGATTCCGACATTAAAGTCAGTTTTGACTGATGATCACCGGTTACCGGGATACAGGTTGGATGTATTTGTGTATAGCATGGGTTGGCAAAAAATGCGCCCCGTTTATGTGCTCTCCAGGCAGCAGTTACATTTGAGCCGGCTGCGTTAGTTGAAAGGTAGAACACGTTGCCGTATCCCCCTGTACATAGCAGCACTGCATGCCCGGTATGGGTATCAATATTGCCGTTTATCAAGTTACGGGTAACAATCCCTTTTGCATGACCATCCGCAATCACCACATCGAGCATTTCAGAACGGGTGTACATTTTAACCTTTCCAAGATGGATCTGGCGGTTCAGTGCAGAGTAAGCACCTAATAACAATTGTTGTCCGGTTTGGCCGCGTGCATAAAAGGTACGTGAAACCTGCGAACCACCGAATGAGCGGTTATCCAGCAAGCCGCCGTATTCACGTGCAAAGGGAACGCCCTGTGCTACGCACTGGTCAATAATATTTACCGATACTTCTGCAAGGCGGTAAACGTTTCCCTCGCGGGCACGGTAATCGCCTCCTTTTATCGTATCATAAAACAAGCGGTAAACACTGTCGCCATCGTTCTGGTAGTTTTTTGCGGCGTTGATACCGCCCTGCGCAGCAATAGAGTGTGCACGGCGGGGACTGTCCTGGAAACAGAATGCCTTTACATTATAACCCAGCTCAGCAAGCGATGCTGCGGCTGATGCACCGGCTAAACCGGTACCCACCACAATTATATCGTACTTACGCTTATTAGCCGGATTAACCAGTTTTAAGTTAAATTTATGCTTGCTCCATTTTTCGGCTAATGGACCGGCAGGAATTTTAGCATCTAGTAAACTCATATTTTTTATATTAGTGAGTGGTTGATGGGGTTCATTAGGTTGATTGAGTTGGTAACTACTCACAAAGTCAACTTTAATCTAACTTAATCAACTACTTATTTAAACTTTGTATATAATAAACTACCGGCATTGCCGCAAAACCAAGCGGAATTATTACTGCGAATAACCATGTGCCTATAAAGCAAACTACTGGTGTATATTTTCGATGCACCCAGCCCAATGTGCGGAAAGCGCTTTGAAAACCATGCAGCAAATGGAACGCAACAGCTCCCATGGCTATCACATAAAATACTACATATAACAAATTGCTGAAACTGCTTGCCACCCGCGCGTGCAGATCCTTTACCCTAACAATTTCTATATTATTTTCGGTGGATGCTGATTTTTCAAAATCAGCAGAGGCAGGTACATAGTCAACCGAGGTGGTTTTTCCTGTTGCCAGATCCGTGCGGTATTCTTTAAATCCAATTTTATGGCTGTATTTGTAGCTGAACCAAAAATCGCTCATGTGTATTACAATAAACAAAAGCAAAATTGATCCCAGCAGGCCCATGTTCTTTGACGACCAGGAAGCTCTTGATTTGTTTACAGCTGCATAAGAAACCGGCCTTGCCTTACGGTTTTGTATAGTAAGGATCAGCGAGTAAACCGCATGCACCAAAATACAAAGATACAACAGGTAGGCAACCACTTCTATCGGCGGGAAATGGGTAAGGAAATTGGCATACATGTTAAACCCGTAACCATCGTCATCGCTAAATAACAACAGGTTACCGCCAAGGTGTACAATTAAAAAAGTACACAGAAACAAGCCCGTTAAAGCCATGATCAGCTTTTTTCCCAGTGATGAGTTAAAAGTCTGTTTAAATTCACTCATTATTAAATCAGATTTATTTCGGCAAAAATATTTATTAAATACCAAAACATAATAATGGATTGAACTAATACTGCTGTATTTATCTATTTAGAAACAATCTAAAAACAAAACCATAGTTTTTTTTGATGAGTATGCTCCTAAGCTTATATTAGGGGCGGGTAAAACACCTTATTACATGAAATATTTTTATATCCTGCTTACAGCTTTTATACTAACCGGTTGCGTTAAAAGAGCCAGTATTGAATTTGCCGGCGTAACGCCAGGCATTAAAAACGGCGTATTTATAGTAAAAACGCTTGGTGATAGCGCTTTATATGGAGAGAACATAAAGGACGGCAAATTTACTATGGCTGCAAAGCAATTAAAATATCCGGACTATTATAAAATGAATATCACCGATAATGATAACAATGACACGCATGAACCTTTTGAGATTTACCTTGAAGACGGTAAATATGTTATTGAAACCCAAGCCGGGCAGTTATATAAATACCCAAAAATAACATCGCCGTCAAAAATACAGGAACAACTATCTGCGTTTTATACTTTAACTGATAAACTGAGCCTTGATGTGCAAACTGAAATCAAACAGCTGAACAAGGATGTTAAAGATAAAGGAAACAGCCTTTCGGGAGCTGCTTATACTGCATTGCTTAATAAACTATCATTAGCCGAAAATAAACTACGGGCCAACAACGTGAATGCCTTTAGCCAGTTTGTAAAACAATACCCAAACAGTGTGGTCAGTGCCCATTTAATGTCAAAACTAAATTACGAGGATGACCCGGTGAGCTTTTATGCTATCTATAAAACCCTTACACCCGAGGCAAGAAATACTGACGAAGGCAAGGAAATTGGCCAAAAGCTTAGTCACCTGGTTAAATTGGTACCAGGAGCCAAAGCGCCTTCCATTTCCGGAAATACACCGGATGGCAAACCCTTCGATCCGAAGGCGGTGACCGGCAAAGTTATTTTGGTTGATTTTTGGCGTGCAGGCAACAGTATCAGCAGGGAAAATCATCAGCGAATGAAAGACATTATCGGTCAGTTAAAAAACAAGAACGACTTGCAAGTAGTCAGCATATCACTGGATACCAAAGCTGACTGGTGGAAAAATGCTATAAATGAAGACAATATAAACTGGCCCCAGGTTTCGGACCTGAAAGGCGATGATTCTCCTAATGCAGCAAACTGGAGCATAACCACAATTCCAACTTATTATCTTTTAGATGGGAGCTGGAATATCATTGAACGCAATATTGATATTGGCAGTATTTATTTAGAAACCAGCGACTATTTGAAAAGACATCATTAATCAATAGCCAGTACCTTATCTTTTGCTATCGCAAATATCCGGTCGTTTTTATTACTGCGGATAGCTACTTTACCGGTAAAGCGACCAAAGGATGGCAATATGGCCTGCTTGGCGCCAAACGCAAAACACGGCAGCGTAATGTGTTGCCTTGCCCTGCCCGCAAGGCTTATGCCGGGGTGGATGTGCCCGCAAAAAGAATAACCTTCGGCTGTTGCCTGCTCCTCATCAGTTAAGGGGTGGTGCAACATCAAAAACGGATCTATAAGTAACCGGTCGCGCAAAACTATATTTAACAGCTGGTAATAACTATCATCAATAATATCATGATTCCCCCTAACCAGGATGATCTCCAGTTTTGGGAACTGACTGCGCCATAAAATGAACCAATCCCAGTCGGAATTTATATCGCTGTGAAAAAAATCCCCAAGGAAGATGAGCTTTTCGGGTTTATGCTCAAATATAAGGTCAGACAGAACGGCTAAATCATTTTGTTCCATATCCCGCGGCACAGCAATCCCGGCTTTGCGAAAATGCCCCACCTTGCCTAAATGAACATCGGCAGCAATCAGTGCTTTCTCCTGCTGCCAGTAAATAGCTTTTTGCGGAAGTAATAACAAATCCTGGTTTAATAAACTAAACGAAATCGCCTGTCCCATCGTCATGCCGCAAAAGTAGTAAAGTACGATAAATTACGCCGGATACAAAACAAAAACCCCTGCAACCAAAACGGCGCAGGGGTTTTTATTAAATTGATCTAAAACTTAGTATTGCACCTCGATGGCACTTCTTAACCGGGTACCGTCAGGATAAAAACCTGAAATAATTAATACTCCGTTTTTGAGATTACTTAATGCGCGGTCCATATCCTCAACGCTGGTTATAGGCTGCCTGTTAATCTGCGTTATCACAGATCCTACCGGAACCTCAGTATTATCAAATAAACCTCCTCCTCTAACCTGTGTAACTACCACACCGGCGTTAACGTGGAATTTAGCTTTTTGAGCAGCGTTAAGCGGCACAAAGCTTGCACCTATCCTGTTGTATAGTTCTTCGGCTGATTTTGAAACCGCTACTTTTGGCTCGGGCGCATTTGCTTTAAGCGTAACAGTAAAGTTTTTCTCTTCGTTACCGCGAGCCACTGTTAAGTGAATTTTATCGCCTGGTTCCAAACGGCCAACACGCTCCTGCAAGTCAGATGATTCATAAGCGGTATTACCTTCAACCTTGGTAATGATATCGCCTTTTTCTATCCCTGCCTGTGCAGCGCCGCTACCTGGCAACACCTGGTCAACATATAAGCCGGCAGTTTTATCAATGTGCAAATCGTTGGCAACATCCTCGTTAAGCTCTTTAAAGCTGATCCCTACATAACCACGTTTAACAGCGCCATATTTTTCAATATCATCCAGTACTTTTTTAGCAAGGTTAATCGGGATAGCAAAACCATAACCTTCGTATGAGCCTGTGTGTGATGCAATTGCTGAGTTGATACCTATCAACTCGCCATTGGTGTTAACCAATGCACCACCGCTGTTACCTGGATTAATGGCAGCATCGGTTTGAATGAATGATTCAATCGCTTTGCTTAATTTAGGCTGCTGATCCTGTAGCTGTGTACGGCCAAAAGGATTTTGATTTTCGCTCTGATCTTCTGTTCCGATGATACCTATACCACGGCCTTTTGCACTCACAATACCAGCTGTAACTGTTGAAGTTAACCTGAATGGGTTGCCAACTGCAAGTACCCACTCCCCTACTTTAACATTGTCAGAATTTCCCAACTTCACAATTGGCAGATCATGGGCTTCAATCTTAATTAAAGCAAGATCAGTATTAGGGTCGGTACCAATAACTTTGGCTTTAAAATTCCGGTGGTCATTGGTTACTATTTCAATTTTCTCTGCTTTATCAACCACATGGTTATTGGTAACTATATAGCCGTCGGGCGAAATAATTACGCCTGAACCTGAAGCCATTTGTACTCCTTGCGGACGAACCCGCTGACCGAACATGTTACCAAACATTTGCTGAAGCTCGCTTTGCTGGTCATCCTGTCCCTGGTTTGAATAAGTGGTGCGGATATAAACAACCGCGGGTGTAACTGCCGCTGCTGCCTGCACAAAATCGGGCTGGCCGGCAGAAGATGTAGTGGCATTGGCGGTAACCGGCGCTAAGTGGTTACTGGTGTAATAAACCTTTTGGCGGTCTTCGAAACTCATGTTGCCGGCATATTTATTTTCAACTATTTTATATGCCCCTAACGCCATGGCTCCACCAACAAAAGCTGTTAATAATGTTAAACCAAACTTTTTCATATTATTCTCTTTCTTATTATGTTTTTATTTAATAATCAAATTTAATACCATATAGACGTTATAAACAACGTTAAGTTATTAGATTTTATGTTAAAATTTGTTAAATTTAAATCAATAGCTTTTTTGCAATACCTTTACCGTGTTGTATTTAACTATAAAGTTGCTAAAATATTAATGACTAATTGTGAAAATTCCATTTTATAAATACCAGGGCGCGGGCAATGATTTTATCCTTATTGATAACCGTGAGCATGTTGTAAGTCATCAAAATCCGGCGCTTATAGCGCATTTATGCAACCGAAGGTTCGGTATTGGCGGCGATGGCTGTATGTTTTTGGAAAACCGCAAAGGATATGATTTTGAGATGGTTTATTACAATGCCGACGGACAACCCAGCAGCATGTGCGGCAATGGCGGCCGGTGTATTGTTGCTTTCGCAAAGTACCTGGGCATAATTGACAGTGAAACTAACTTTATGGCAGTTGACGGCCCGCATTATGCCAAAATTTCTGCCCCGGGCGATTGGGTGAGCCTGCAGATGATTAATGTGGATACCATAAACCGGGATGACGATGCCTATATATTAAATACCGGTTCGCCTCATTATGTGCAGTTAGTGGAGGGTCTTAAAGAAAAAAACGTATACCAGGATGGATACTATATCCGTAATAACAGTATCTACCGCGCAGAGGGGATAAACGTAAATTTTGTTGAGACGACAGATAAAGGTTATTTTGTAAGGACGTTTGAACGCGGTGTTGAAGATGAGACCTTTGCATGTGGTACCGGTGTTACAGCCGTAGCCCTGGCAATGGCCAAACATCACCAGCAAACCGGACAAATCAACACACCCATAAAAGTTTTAGGCGGCGATCTGAACATCCGCTTTAATTATAACGGAGAAAAATTTAATAATATTTATTTGGAAGGACCGGCAGTAAAAGTGTTTGAGGGAGCCGTAGAAATTTAAATAATAGTTTTATAAAATTGAACCAGGCTTTTGGTGACCTTGTTTACGTCGTGCTGATCTTCTACCAATTTGCGGGCATTAATGCCTATTTTTTTGCAAAAATCTTCATCAGCAATACAATGTTTTATGGCCTCATAAAATTCATCCACATCATTTGCAATCAGGATATTTACACCGTCTTCAAAGCGGATACCTTCGGCGCCTAAGGACGTGGATATAATACACTTTTGCATTGCCATACCTTCAACAATCTTCACCCGCATACCGCCGCTTGTAAGTAAAGGCACTACCATTATTGATTTACTATTTAAAAATTCGAGTGCATCATCCACCTCGCCCTGTATAAATATTTTACCCATTACATCGTAATCATCAAAACGCTCGGGTATATCATTTCCGGCCACATAAAACCTTACCCTAAGATCCCCATCGGTTAAATCTTTTGCAAAGTTTTCAAGGAACCACTCAATCCCTTAGCGGTTAGGCAGCCAATCCAATGATCCTAAAAGAAAGAGTGTTGGGAATTCTGTTTTACGAACATCTGGTTTATTATGCTCCAGGTTTATTCCTACAGGCAATATTTCAATAGGGATTTTTGTTCCATATTCCAGCAGCGTACCTTTGTCCTGTTCTGTAAATACTGCAATACCGTCGAAATTGTTTAACTGCTGCAATTCGTAATTTTTAATCCGTTTTGCATGCATTTTAAGATATGATTTTTTAAACGGATCTGTTTTTTGAAGGGAAAGCCGGTGCCATATCTGGTTTTCAATGTTATGTAACCGGTAAATCAGCTTTGCTTTAGAATTTTTGCGGATTGATGAAACGTAAAGCGACATAAACAACCCTTCAAACTGGATAATATCATAGCTGGTATTTTTTAACTCGCGGATAAGCAGCCGTTCGAACTCCACATCGTAATACCGGTCAATATTAAAAGAAGTTTTGCTCAGCAAATTAACAGCTACCTCAAATATGGATATGTTTATATTTATGTTATAAGCCCTGTAATTTATTTTTGATAAAAGGTCTTTATCATCATCATTAAAATCATGGTGATTTTTTTTTGCATTGAGCGATACCATTGACACTTCATGACCCAGGTTTACCAACCCCCTGATAGTGTTGCATACCACTATGGGATATCCGCCATTTTGCGGAAATGGGACACGATGGGTTAGTAAAAGTATTTTCAATGGTTAATTGGTTTTGAACAAAAATAATAATTTGAGGGAATTGACAAATTTTCAAATGACCAATTATAGGTTTTGAGATAAAATATTACAAAAATCAGCAAAAAGGCGATTAAAGGAGGTTATTGTCGGCCTGAAAAATTGATAACTGCGGATCGCTTACCCTGAAAGTAAGACGATGATACGGTGTATAGCCTATTTTCAATATAGTTTCCCGGTGTTTTATAGTAGGGTATCCTTTATTTTTATGCCAGTCGTACTCCGGATGTTCGGC
>JAQBOU010000241.1 GCA_028287865.1 Mucilaginibacter sp.
AAATTTTATACTTTTGATTGATTAATTCTAACTATATGAGATTTATTGTTTCTACATCAACATTACTCAAGCAACTACAGGCTGTTAGCGGCGCATTGAGCAATAGCACCGTATTGCCCATACTGGAGAACTTTTTGTTCGAGATAAAAGATGGAAACTTAACCATTTCGGCTACTGACCTGCAAACCAGCATGACCACCTCTTTAACTGTTGAAGCTAAGGAAAATGGCCGTATCGCTATCCCATCACGAATTTTGTTAGAAACTTTAAAGTCGTTGCCCGAGCAACCAATTGCTTTTTCTGTTGACGATAAAACTTTTGCCATCGAAATAAATGCCGGCGATGGTAAATATAAACTGAATGGTGAAAATGGCGAAGATTTCCCGAAGATACCGGTTGTTGAAAATGCATCATCAGTAAACCTGCCTGCCTCTGTGTTGGCTGAAGCTATCAACAAAACCATTTTCGCGGTTAGCAATGATGAATTGCGCCCGGCAATGACCGGTGTTTACTGCCAGTTATCAACTCAGTACCTTACTTTTGTAGCTACCGATGCTCATAAACTGGTACGTTACCGCCGTAAAGATGCAAAAGCAGCCAGCACTTCATCATTTATATTACCTAAAAAGGCGCTGACTTTATTAAAATCATCGTTACCATCTGATGATGTAAATGTTTCTGTAGAATACAACAGTACCAGCGCATTTTTTAAATTTGGAAATATTAACCTGGTTTGCCGTTTAATTGACGAGCGTTACCCTGATTATGAGGCTGTTATCCCGCTTAATAATCCAAATAAACTAAATATCGACCGCCAATCCTTTTTAGGCTCATTGAGCAGGGTTGCTATTTATGCTAATAAAACCACCCACCAGGTACGACTTAAGATCAGCGGAAGTGAGTTGAACATTTCATCAGAAGATATTGATTTTGCAAACGAAGCACACGAGCGTTTAAGCTGTCAGTACGATGGTGAAGACCTGGAAATAGGCTTTAACGCCCGCTTTTTAATAGAAATGTTAAAGAATTTAAGTTGCGAAGAGGTGATCCTGGAAATGTCGACCCCTAACAGAGCAGGTTTATTGTTACCCCAGGGAGGTGATGAGAACGAAGATGTACTGATGCTGGTTATGCCGGTAATGCTTAACAGCTACGCTTAGTGAGTGCTGAGTTTGGAGAGGGAATTTTGCTTTGATTATTTCTTTGTCCATTTAACAAAATAACAGATAGTTGTCCGGCGTAAAAAACCGGACTTTTTTATTCAACCTTATAACAAATCTCTTCATAACAAGTTATAATAGCATTTACTTATATGAATATCAGGTGTTCAGTTTTTCTTTTTATTGTTGCTTTGGCCGGATTTGCTTCCTGTAAAAACAATGATGAAGTTATTGCAAAGCAAGTATCATCTTATGTTAATGTTGTTAATGCTTCTGCCGATACGCTTAATTTTTTTGTGAATGGGACGCGTAAAAACAATAATTCGGGTTTATATCCCGGGGGCCAAACGTACTATTTAGCAGTACCTGCCGGATCGCAAAATTATTCATTTAAAAAGGCTGGTCCATCTTATCCTAATCCGTTATTTAACCTGGCCCTGAATTTGAAAGACAGTGTTTACAATACTATTTATGTTACGGGCGAAAGCGCTTCGGGGGCATTCAGCACTACTGATTCTTTATATACTGATACAGTTGCTGCCCAGGTAAGGTTTGTAAATGCCTCTCCTGACGCCGGTATTTTGACGGTAACCGTTAATACAGCCAGTTTTACAGCCCGCGCTTTTAAAACATCATCTGTATTTTTGCCCGTAACAGGTGGGCAAAATGAAATAAAGATTTACCTGGCCGGTGCATCCACTCCTAAAATTGATACAATTGTAACAATGACCAATAATCATGGCTATACTTTATTTTCAAAAGGGCTGTTAAATGGAAAAGGGGCTGCTGCTTTTAATGTGGGTGTGGCACTAAATTTTTAATTTTATAAAATGGCTTTAAAATATAAGGACAAAATACTGGCTGGATTTTTTTTATGCGCTTTTTGCGGATGGTTACTAACAAACTTAACATCCTGCGGAAAGGCCAGCACTGCAAGCCCGACCGGGTTAAATATCCGCTATGAGGTTTTGAATTTAAGTCCCGATCTGTTCCCCGTTAATCTATTTATCAGATTTACCCAAGTTAACACCGTTGGTAACCCGTTTGTTTTTGCGGTACCGCATGGATATTTTTACGTTCCATATGTTGATACGCCTTACCAGTACAGATCAAACTCAGTAGCTGGTTTAACCTTATTTTCGAGAGATGATGTTGTAAAATCGGGGTTAACCTATTCATTGTTTATTGTTGGAGCGAGGAGTGATAATTCTCTCACACAATTATTTACAGTTGATACAGCATCGGAACCGGCCCTTGGAAGGGGTAAAGTAAGGTTTATTAATGTTTCCCCAACAGGTGTAAGCGGCCTTAACGTTTCTGCTAACGGAACGCCTGCGTTTAGTAACATCGTCTATTTAAAATATTCTAAATACCTTGAATTGCCGATTGGTAATTATGATTTTAAAATTAATAGTACAGGCTCGTCAGCCATTTTGAAGGATTTACCCGGCGTAACCATTCAGGATGGACGATTATATACCATTTATGCTTATGGGTATACAACCCGCAGTGATTCGGCAGCATTTAATGCAGGTGTTATTACTAACAAGTGATTTGCGAATAGTTTCAACCACCCGATGATCATCCATCTTAATCAAACCAAAACGAATTTTATTTATATTTTTGTCCGCAAATTATTAGCAATTGGAAATAATTAAGAGCCTTATTGATTTTATACTGCATATCGATAAACACCTGGCCGATATAATTAGTCAGTATCATGGTTTAACTTACCTTATATTATTTGGTATCATATTCGCCGAAACAGGTTTTGTAGTGACCCCTTTTCTTCCGGGCGATTCATTATTATTTGCAGCGGCAGCGTTGATTGCCGCCGGAAATACCGGCTTAAGTATTTATCTTCTTGGTCTTATATTGATTGCTGCAGCTTTTGCCGGGAATACCGTTAATTTTATGCTTGGCGGCTATTTAGGGCCCAGGGTGTTTAAAGAAAAAAATAAAATATTAAAACTGGAATATTACCTGCAAACCAAAGCATTTTTTGATAAACATGGCGGCAAGGCTGTTATATTCAGTCGTTTTATGCCTATAATCCGTACAATAGCACCATTTGTTGCCGGGGTAGGCAAAATGCCTATTTTACGATATAGCCTTTATAATATTATAGGCGGCGCATTGTGGATCATCCTTTTTCTTTTTGCAGGATACGAGCTTGGAACGGTGCCTTTCTTTAAAGCACATTTTTCATTAGTAGGCGTAGTTATAATTTTAATTTCAATTATACCTCCTATTTACGCAGCAATAAAAAGCAAAAAAACCAAGAAGGTATCCCGTTAAAGCGTCCTGCTCATATGGCTTATCTGATTAAAACTGATACTTTGCCATTTTTGTACAAGGACTCTTCCTGCCGAAGCTTACTTTTTTCAATATCATCCAACGGCTTTTTGATCAGTTTGGTTAAATCTGGCTGCCCGGCATCCACCCAGGCCGAATACCAATAGCTTCCTACTGCAAGGATAGCCGAGCGCATGCGGCGCTGTACCATTCCTTTTAACATTTTTTGATAAGCACCGGCATAAGCAACAGAATAGTCTTTAACCATTTTATTGCCGTGTTTTATAAATTCATATTTCTTATCTTCCGGGAAAGATTTGCTGAGCACCCGTTCAAAACGTAAAACTGTATCAACACTATTAAAAGAACTGCGGCATATCTTAAAAGCTTCGGCTAAAGGATCTTCAATATACCGGGCATTGCCAGCGTAGCAGTTATATTGACTGCCAAATAGTTGGGGTAGCCGGCTTTCCCATAAAGCATGTATGCCGGTTTGATCTGTTAGCTGGCCGTTATAGTTTTGGGTAAGGTGGAGTGGTACATGGGCATCAGCAACGTAATGACCTAAGTTTGCCGAAATATTTAATATTGAAGTAGTATCATGTTCTTTAAATGCCTTTATCAGCCTGTAATAATTGTATTGAATGGTCCACGGTAAAGTGCCATACTTAATTATGGTGTCTGCCGAATATTTTACAGCCGCATCATTCCAATGTTGCGGAATGGCGTTAAACGGATTCTTCCCGTAATGATCTGCATTTAAAAAGTGACGCGGCGCCTCGGTCGAATCAACATACCTTCGTTTATCAGCACTGATAGCATGTTCCGTTATATATTCAATATTGTTTTTATAAAAGGCTGACATTGCCCGGGGAAGTGTAAAAACTGCCAGCCTGTTGATGCGGTAATGAGCATAAAATCCCCATGAAGAACATATAAAGATCAGTAATGAACCAATAATAAGCCTTAGGATTTGTTTCACCATATTTGTTAAAGGTGTAGTTCGGTTGAAGGTAATAATTATTAGCACTAAGCAGGTATCAAGTTAATCGTAAAATATTAAATATTTAGATTTAGGAGAAATGTAAATTACCGGTACTCTTAATACATTATAACAAATAACAAAAAGGTATTTGAAATTTAAAATAATCATCCTATATTTGCAGTCCTTAAATAAAAAGAAAGAATAACAAAGCTATACAATGGCAAATCATAAATCATCATTAAAAAGGATCCGTTCTAACGCTGCAAAGCGCTTGCGTAACAGGTATCAGGCAAAAACCACCAGGAACGCCATCAAAAAATTAAGAGGCACCACCAGCAAAGCTGATGCAAGTCCGCTTTTGGCCAAAGTAATATCAATGCTTGACCGTTTAGCAAAAAAGAATGTTATTCATAAAAATAAAGCTTCAAATAATAAATCAAAGCTTACCAAATTTGTTAACGCTTTAAAGTAATTTTAATAAAATAAAAAACGAGCCCGTTTCCTTTTAGGGAATGGGCTTTTTTTATATTTCAAAAAATCAAAACAAATTACCGCACTTTTTTCGTATAAGTTGTTGTAGCACAGCTTGTGTGCATAGACTATTATAATTAAAAGATTTGAAATTGAAGATTTTTTTAGCCACCGCACTTTTATTTATTTCTATAAACACGTTTGGCCTGGTAAACAGAGGCCGTGTTGATAGTTTGAAAATCCTGGTTGAATCGTCATTAAAAAACCAGGCAGAACCGGATACTTTAGATATTAACAGGTTAAATAAACTGGCAGCTAACTATTTCGACTCGAACCCCGACAGTACACTTTACTACGGTAAAAAAAGTATTGAATTATCGCGCAAGATAAATTATAAAGCAGGTGTTGCAGATGGTCTTGTACAAAGCGCCCATGCCAATTTTTTTAAAGGAAGATTTATCGACGCTCAACAGGAATTTGATGAAGCTATATTGATATACAAAAAATTAAACGATTATACAGGGCTGGGCAACTGTTATATGCTATGTGGCCGGATGTATAATTTGCTGGCAAATTATAGAGAAGCCCTCGTTTACTTAAACCTGGCGCTCGACATAGATAAAAAATACAATTTAGAAACTGCTGAATCAGATTGCTATAAAAATATCGGTATTATAAACTATAGCGAGGGTCAACTTTCCAATGCGCTCGATTATTACTATAAAGCTCTTTTTATATCCATCAAATTGCATAACAAGAGTTTTATGTCTGCTGATTATAATGATATAGGAGTTGTTTTACAAAGTATGGAGTTGTATCCGAAAGCATTGGAATATTTTAAGAAATCACTAAAAATGTTGCAGGGTACAAAAGATTTGAACGGTATTGGTACTGTATATGAAAATATAGGCGAAGTATTTCTTCATGAAAAAGATTACGACCGGGCAATTATTTATTTAACTAAATCTATAAGAATTGCTCAGCAACAGGATGATAAGGAAGGAATGATGTCTGTATATACAGATTTTGGCTTGTGCTATGCAAATAACGGTCAATTCGATAAGGCAATTAGTTATTTGAACACCTCTCTGAAAATAGCAAGTAAATATAAAAATGTGTATAATCAGGCTTATACTTTAATTGGTTTGGCCACTGCATATAACCTGCAAAAGGATTATAAAAATGCCTACAAGTATGCCCTTGAGGGACAAAAGTATGCCATTATCCTTGGCAATGTATCGGTTAGGTCGAATGCCGCATTGCAGCTTAATCAAACTTTAGCAGGATTGGGAAAATTTGATGAAGCTTATAAATATTTGCAACAATACATTACCCTAAAGGATAGCTTACATAATAATGAAAGTATCCAAAAGTTAACTTCATATAACCTCGAACTGGATTTTGCAACAAAACAGCGGCAGTTTGCCAGGCAGCAAAATGAGAAAGATATATTGTATCAGCAAAGAATTAAGCAACAGCGTTTAATAAACACCATTTTTTTAAGTGTAATGATTGGAATGATTACAATTTCTATTGTTTATTACCGGCAGAAGCGTAAACAGCAAAAAATTAATCTGATGCTTGAAGATAAAAACCGGGAAGTATTGCAACAGAAAACAAGTATCGATGATCAGGCGCAAAAATTAAATGACCTCAATACTTTAAAAGACCGGTTGATATCCGTTTTAGCTCATGATCTGAGGGCGCCGTTGAGCACTTTACGCGGCCTTTTTAGCTTATTACAGGATGAAACTATTTCGCATGAGCAGATGCTTGATATGATCCCTACCGTTTTAAAGAAGCTGGAATATACTTCTGATTTCCTGGATACCTTATTGTTTTGGATAAACAGCCAGATGGATAACTTTGAAAGCTCGGCAAAAAGCTTTTATGTTAAAGATATCGTTTCTTATGAAACGGAGAGCTACCAGGAGCAGGCCGCAACAAAAGGAATTAATTTAATTGACAGCGTTTCTTACGATGTTGTTGCCTCGGCTGATCCGAATTCTATCCGGATAGTGATCCGTAACCTGATTACAAATGCCATTAAATTTTCGAAAGAAAATGATACCATCGAAATCACTTCGACGCAGCAGGACGATCAAAACCTTGTTATCACTGTTAAAGATACCGGTGTCGGTATGAATAATGAGCAGCTTAACAAACTTTTTAAAAGCAAGGTTAATAGTAAAGCCGGTACCAATAATGAATCGGGTACGGGAATGGGTATGCTGTTTTGTAAAGACCTGATTGAAAAATGCAGCGGTAAAATTTGGGTAACAAGCCAGCAAGGCAAAGGTACCGAGTTTTCATTTACACTCCCAACCGGCATATCAACCGAAGCCAGGTTTGAAGTAGCATAATCAATCAAGTTAACTGGTAAAGATCAGTGATCAGAAACATTTAAATTCAGCTAACCCCAACTACTAATCACTTATTAACCGCCATATTTTACATCCAGCGTAATTGGTACACTCAGTGCTTTTGATATAATGCAATTTGCTTTTGCGCCTTCGGCAATCTCTTTAAATTTTTCTTCGCTAACACCGTCAATAGTTGCTCCTTTCAAATCAAGATGAATACCTGTAATGCTCAATGTAGCCATATCAAGGTCTAAAATAGCATCGGTAGTAAGATCATTTGGTTTAAAGCCTGCCTGGCTTAAAGCGGCTCCTACAGCCATAGTAAAGCAACCTGCATGAGCGGCGGCTATTAATTCTTCGGGATTGGTACCAACACCGTCCTGAAAACGGGTTTTAAAAGAATACTGTGTGTTATTTAATGTGGTACTTTGGGTAGTAATTTCTCCCTTTCCCTCAGTTAAAGTACCATTCCAATGGGCATGTGCTGTGCGTTTCATAGTATATTTGATTTAAAAGTTAAGTTCCGGTATAACAAATTTTTGATTTATGGTGCTGATAAAGCCTAATACATCATCGCGGCCCAATTGTGTTTCTGCCGAGGTAATAAAATAGGGGGGCGTCTCTTCAAAGGATGTTAACAAAGCTTTTTTGAACAGGGCGACATTTTGATCCGTTTTTATGCCCGATTGCTTATCGGCTTTAGTGAATATCAATATAAACGATAATCCTTTTTCGCCAAGCCAGTTACAAAATTCAAGGTCTATTTTTTGTGGTTCCAATCGGCTGTCAATCAAAACCATTACACATTGCAGGCTTTCGCGTTTGTCTAAATAGGTATGTATAAATTTACTCCAGTCTGCCTTTTTGCTTTTTGAGGCTCTTGCATATCCATATCCCGGTAAATCCACAATATACCATTGCTCATTAATCAGAAAATGATTGATGAGTTGCGTTTTACCTGGAGTTTGAGAGGTTTTAGCCAAACCTTTTTTGGCTGTGAGCATATTTATAAGGGAAGATTTACCCACATTTGAACGCCCTATAAAAGCGTATTCAGCTTTTACCGGTGGCGGTAACTTTGAAATTTGGGTATTACTGCAAATAAATTCGGCCGATTTTACGATCATTGTGTAAAGGTAGAGTTTAGATATGAGAAATGTGAAATGAAAGGAGATTTAAGGAAGGAGATTGACAGCGGCTTTTACAATCATTATACATAATAATAAAATATTACAAGTAAATTTGATGTTTAAACATGTAATTTATGAATAACTATAAGATACCAGTAAACACCAGGATTGGGCATGTGCACTTAAAGGTTAGCGATCTGCAAAAATCGCTGGACTTTTATTGTGGCTTACTTGGATTTGATAAAATGATGTTATACGGTGACCAGGCCGCATTTATATCTGCCGGAGGCTATCACCACCATATAGGATTAAATACATGGCAAAGTAAAGGTGCCCCGCGGGCGCCGGAATATGCGCCCGGATTATTCCATACGGCGATTTTATATCCTGAAAGAAGAGACCTCGCAGCTATTTTGCAGCGGTTAATTGATGTAAAATATCCAATTACCGGAGCATCAGATCATGGTGTATCTGAAGCGATCTACCTGGATGACCCGGATGGAAACGGCGTTGAATTGTATTGGGACAGGCCCCGTGAGCTTTGGCCGCTTGACGAAAATGGCGACATGACCATGTTTACCCGCAGGCTGGATATGCAGGGATTGCTGGCTACCTTATCTTGACCGTGAAACCCCGGGGTTAGTTTATTATTAGTCTACCCGGTTGCCAGACCGTAAATTCAAGTATTTTCCCCTTTAATCAACGTTCCGCATTGTTTGGCAGGCGCATAGCATAGCCGCAACTAATTTTTGCCAGGCTTCGGGTCTCCCGACCAGCCGTTATCATCAATTATCTTGTATTCGGTTTTTTCTACTAAATGATACATCATCCGGTTAAAACAAGTGTTTTTATTCAGCGCTATAGCATTATAAAACTTTCCGGGATTTAATTCATTTATTAGTTTAGACTATTTAAATAAATTTTAAACCGCTGATATTCAAATCGAATATTTATCTTTAAAAGGCATCTATAGCAATTAGACTGATATGAAAAAGCGTTGTTTGTTTTTCTTACTGCTATTTTCTTTCCTGCAATTGACCAGAGCGCAAACAACTCAATTAAAATTTGACCATTTTGCAGAGAAAGAAGGTTTGCCCGATGCTCAAATCCTGCTAATTAAGCAGGATGACCAAGGCTACATATGGATTTCAACGGTTCGTGGGCTCGTGAAATATGATGGCTACAAATTTAAAAACTGCCGGCTCGATAAAGCAAACCCAGCTATCCAAATCTCAACCATGATATCTGATAAAGATCACAATTTGTGGTTTAGTAGTGTGTGGAGTGGTATCTACAAGTATAGTCGTAAGGATAATAGTTTTTCACATTATCCGTTTCCCCCTTTTAAGAAAAAAGGGAAAAATATTCATAACTTTCTTTTGCGGTTTGCCGACGACGATGGCAATTTGTGGGGTAACGGCATTGTAGGCTTTCCCGGCAAAAACCAGGCGGTTAAGTTAAATACCAAGGATTCAAGCTTCGAATACTTCAGCGATGTACAAAAGCCACAGGCAGACTTTAATCTAACCTGTAATATTTTTCAATCCGGGGCAGCCGGCCACCCTATATGGGCGGGTACTGAACACGGGTTGTTTTTATATGACAGCAAAAGCAGGAGCTTTTATCCATACTTTAGGTTAGAGGACACAGCGAAGCAATTAACTGTGATTGGAATTGCGGAAGCTCCATCAGAACGGGGGATTTTATGGCTTACCATTTTCAATCATCAATCAAAACAAAGTTTTATTGAGCGGTTGGACACCCGCGATAAATCCTTTAAAGATTTTAGTCACCTAAAAAGTGTTGGGCTAACAGCCCCGAATGATACTATTAATGACCTGTATGAGGACAAAAAGCAAAGATTGTGGTTTGCAACACAAAATGGATTACTGCTTTTTAACCGGCAAACCCAAACATTTGTCAGTTTTATATCGGTTGATACCGATAAAGAAGCTGATAAAAACCAGTTGTATGGTATAACGGAAGCCAGAAATGGTTCGCTGTGGCTACGGTGCGGCAAGGGCCTGTTGAATTTTGATACAAAAACCCACTTGTTTCAGCGTTACACCTCCAACCCGAAAAATCCTTTTGCGTTAAGTTGGAACAACGTGACTGACCTGCTCATTGATCAGGGTGGTATTTTATGGGCAGGAACCAGGCAAGAGGGGGTTAACAAAGTTAATGAGATCGCCAGTGCTTTTCAAATCTATCCCGGAATTATAAGGGATGGTGGTAACTATCGCGATGGAGTTACCAAAAATATTACGGTTTCTGCTGACGGTTATTGCTGGTATACCAATGACAGGGGCATTTACAAGTGGAGGCCGGGGAGCAATAAGCCCACATTAATTTATAAGATAAAAAAGACCGATATCGGGCTGGACGCTATTTGTATAGCTAAGGATAGAAACGTTTATTTTACTAACGGAAAAGGCTTGCAATGTTACGATCCGGTTCACCGTCAGCTGCGAAGCTATGTCTATAATAAAAATGATACAGCCTCTGTAAGCAGTAATAATATAAATTATATTGTACAGGATCATACAGGTTTGATGTGGATAGGTACTACGGACAAAGGTATATGTACTTATAACATTACAAACCATAAATTTAAACGATATCCATATCAAACAGGAGACCGGACGTTAAGCGGCGATAAACTGGATGACAACTGCGTGGATCAAATATATGAAGACCGGCAGGGTATAATTTGGGTGAATACGCTTCAGGGGGGATTAAACCGGTTTAACCGGGAAACTGGAAAGTTTAAATCCTTTCTTGTGGATAATCATTTAAGGGTAGGGACAAATACTAACATATTTGAAGATAGTAAGGGCCGGCTTTGGGTTGCCAACTATTATAAAGGTTTATTGGAGTTTGATCGCAAAACAGGCCATTATATAAAAACCATTAATGAAGACAGCGGTTTGTTATTTAATTCTATCGCTGATATTAATGAAGATAAAAATGGCTTTCTATGGGTAAGCTCAGTACGCGGCTTAACCCGCATCAATCCTGATGACTTCACTGTAAAAACCTATCCCATAAATACAATCCTTCCAGGTAAAAATATTTTGAGTAATTACAATTTGAGTAGTATAAATAATCAAATGCTGATGGCATTAACCGATGGCATCGTTTTATTTAACCCCCATGATTTGAGTGGGAA
Organism: Mucilaginibacter sp.; assembly: GCA_028287865.1. GTDB lineage: Bacteria > Bacteroidota > Bacteroidia > Sphingobacteriales > Sphingobacteriaceae > Mucilaginibacter. Next base: position 11,574 of record JAQBOU010000241.1, read on the forward strand.
TCCATATCCGCCTGATGTACACATTGAAAAAATGAGCTACAGTAACCCCGCTTCGGTATCAGACAGTATAATTGCCCGGTTTACTTATGGGTTTAAACAATTAGACCTTCCATGGAACCAAAGCAAGATTACTTTTAGTTATATAGCCCTGCACTATGCTAATCCTGAACTGAATAAATATGCTTATAGGTTAGACGGTTACGATAAACACTGGGTGTCATCCGGCACGCAGCGAAGTGCTACATATACCAACCTGTCGCCCGGGGTTTATACTTTTTATGTAAAAGCTGCTAACAGCGATGGCGTATGGAACAACCGGGGCGACAGTATTATTGTTATCATTCATTCGCCATGGTGGCAAATGTGGTGGGCATGGATGATATACGTAGTTCTGTTCGTGACTGCAGTATACGCTTTTGTAATGTACCGTTCGCGCAAATTGGCATATGATAAGCGCATACTAGAACACAAGGTGCATATCCGCACTGAAGAAGTTATGCACCAAAAGGAAGAAATAGAAACTCAAAGGGATAGCCTTGAAGAACAGCGTAATTATCTTGAAAAAACACTTAGCGAGCTAAAAGTAACTCAAACGCAGCTCATCCAATCAGAAAAAATGGCCTCGCTGGGTGAACTTACTGCAGGAATAGCGCATGAAATACAGAACCCGCTCAACTTTGTAAATAACTTTTCAGAAGTAAATCTCGAAATGATCAGTGAACTAAAGGAAGAACGTCAAAAGAATGAAAAGGACGAAAAGTTACAGAATGATCTGATTGAGGATATTCTGACAAATCTTCAGAAAATAAGTCATCACGGAAAGCGCGCAGACTTTATTGTAAAAGGAATGCTTCTCCATTCCCGTACTCATTCTGGTGAACGACAACTTACTGATATTAACGTTTTGGCTGATGAATTTTTAAAACTTTCGTTTCATGGCTTTCGTGCAAAGGACAAGTCCTTTAATGCGGATATGGTCACTCATTTTGATCCTAACCTGCCAAAAATGAATGTAGTTCAGCAGGATATTGGAAGGGTATTACTTAATTTATTTAACAATGCCTTCTACGCTGTAAACCAAAAATCAAAAACTACAGGGCCAGGCTATATACCAACGGTTGAAGTAGGCACCGAATTTTTAAGCTCTTCGTCGGGCAGCGGGACACTTATAATTAAAGTAAAAGACAACGGCGTAGGCATACCGGATGCAATTAAAGCAAAGATTATGCAGCCCTTTTTTACAACCAAGCCAACAGGCGAAGGGACCGGTCTTGGCCTTTCATTAACTTATGATATGGTGGTAAAGGGCCATGGAGGAAACGTTAAAGTAGAGAGCGCCGAAGGTGAAGGCTCGGAATTTACTATAATGTTACCCGCAATTTAAATATATTTAAATTTTGTTTAAATATTGTGATTATTAATTAGTTGTATTATTTTTAAAGAAATATTATTAACACAATCATTAAATCACACGCTCATGGAAAAAGGACTTATCTTATCAGCAGAGACGCTGGCTTCGCTTGATCTTTTGATCGCTGATAAAAAGCAAAACAAAGCTTTTACTGTTGAATTTTATTGGGTTATTAATTTAATATTTGGCGGGCCACCAATTAAAGCAAAGACCGTAACTAACACTAATACTCAATTTAAGCTAATTGAAAAAGTAATAAACTCAACAATCAGTATACTTAAAGAGGCATCTGTCGCAGAACTTATTGAAATACGTGAGCATGCTCATGTGGCGATTAATTAATATGCTGATTGAATGATTTAATAAATTAGTGAAGAGTAATCAGTTATATACAGACTTTAATACGCCTTTATGTTTCTGCTAGTCGTTTTAACATTTTATTTAGGCTGGATATTGCTGACCTGTATGAACCAGCACAGTTTTATGTCAGACACATGGGTGCAGAAATATGATATTTTTCATTTGGTTCCAATTTGGACTTTTTTTGCACCAAATCCCGGCGTTTCAGATTATAACCTGCTTTTTCGGGTTAAAAAGGCCGATGGCAGTATATCAGGTTTTCAGGAGGTGCCGTTAAGATCCGAAAAAAAGATTGCCATGGCCCTGTTTAATCCTAACAGGCGATTACAAAAGGCTTTACATGATCATGCAAGAGCAATTATAATGAATGTAGATGATTGTATAACAGAACAAACCAAAGCGAATATTAAACTAACATTCAGCTACATAAGTATACTCAACTTTTGCAGCAAACTGGCTAAGAAGCCGGATGCTTATGCTGTGCAATTTATGATCATTGAAACATTCGGATATAATGAACTGACAGAGCCGCGATTGATACTTAATTCTGAATTTCACAGAATATGAATTTATCTGTTGATTTCGCGCAGGCGGCATTTGTCGATGCTTGTATCATCAGAATTTATTCCTTTGCGATATGCTTAACATCCCTGGAGTATTTTGCAATTATCAAGCAATTTGGTAAAGAAGGCATATACTCATGGGAAATGATGAGACTGAACGTAAGCCATAAATTTAATGAACTTGGAGCCCATTATTTCTTTAATAAAACCGGCGTAATAGTAATTCTTTTGGCGCGGATGATATGTGGTATTTATTTACTGGTTATTCCAAACTCAATTATAAGCGGCTGTGCGCTTGCCTTAATCGTTATAACCTCACTTATGTTGTCAATCCGTAACACGATTGGAAATGACGGTTCTGATCAAATGTCGGTGATTTTAGGAATCAGTCTTCTGATATCCGCTGTTTTCAAGGACATCCGGATTAAAGAATTAAGTTTGTATTTTATTGCCACCCAGTCAATTTTATCCTATGTCATCGCCGGGATCGCTAAATTGGCTTCAAAAAAATGGAGATCAGGCATTGCCGTTTTCCAAATAATGAATACAGAATCATTTGGTTCTAAAAAGGTGGCCGGTTATTTAAAAGTTGCTCATCCAATAGCCGGAGTCATTGCTGCATGGCATATTATGACAGTTGAAGCATTGTTTTTTATGGCGTTATTTTTACCCTATCCTTATATGCTTATCTTTCTGTTTTGGGGTGTCGGTTTTCATTTTTATAATGCAGTGGTTATGGGCCTCAATAACTTCTTTTGGGTCTTTATCGCCACCTATCCGGCTATAATTTATACGAATTTAATTTTGCATGTATTTTTTAAGTAATTTAAAAAAACAGCAACATCAGTTTCATAAACAAAAAACGAATCAGTCAATGTTTGATGTCATATGCTTTCCTGACATAATCGAAAAGCAAGTGACGTGAAAAATCCAAAATCAATTATCACTATCTTTGCCGTTATACAAAATGAGCAAAACAATAACTCCCTACCACAATCAGCAAGGCACAAAAAAAGAGCAGGTGGCTGATATGTTTAACAATATCTCAAAAACCTACGATTTCCTTAACCATTTTCTGTCTTTAGGAATTGATATCATCTGGCGTAAAAAGGCCATTAATGAATTGAAAAAAGATCAGCCTAAATTAATACTGGATGTGGCTACCGGTACCGGCGATTTTGCATTTGAAGCATTGTCTATCCTTAAGCCCGAAAAAATTATCGGGGTTGATATTTCGCAGGGAATGCTTGATATAGCACAGCAAAAAATAGAAAAACGCAAGCTGGGAAGCAAATATGAGGTTAAGTTGGGCGACTCTGAAAAACTGCCGTTTGATGCTGATGAGTTTGATGCGGTTACCGTTGCCTATGGTGTTCGTAATTTTGAAAACCTTGAAATTGGTCTTGCCGATATCCAGCGTGTTTTAAAACCAGGTGGCAAAGCAGTAGTGCTTGAGTTTTCAAAGCCTAAAGTTTTTCCGGTTAAGCAATTATATAAGTTCTATTTTAATTATATTACACCTGGCATTGGTAAACTTTTTTCAAAGGATGCCAGGGCGTATACTTATCTGCCCGAATCGGTGGCCGCCTTTCCGGATGGAGAGGCGTTTACAGCGTTGATGGATAAGGTGGGTTTTAAGAATACCAAATGCAGGCCGCTGGCGTTTGGTATCTGTTCAATTTATACAGGGATTAAATGATTAAAACAGGGTGCCTGGTAATTACTTTTCTGTTTTTATGCAGTAATTTGTTACTTGCACAGGTGCCTCCTGCATGGGGCGGCGGAGCCGATCAGAATGACCTGAACTTTGGTTTCGCTTTTGGATATGTATCAAGTAATTTTAAAATAACTAAAAAGCCCGACTGGAGAAAACCATTTTTTGATAAGGGTACCAACAAATATATCACCGATTCTTTAAACAGCATCAGCTCTGCACCTGTTCCCGGTTTTTCAATTGGCTTTATTACCCGCTACAGGTTAACTGAACATTTTGAAGCTCGCTTTACACCCGCATTGGTTTTTGCCGACCGTTCTATTAGTTATACTTATGCCACGGCATCAGAAGATGTAACCAAACAGATTCAGCCAACCACGGTAGAAATTCCTTTGTCCTTAAAATTACGATCAGACCGTTTAGGCAATTTCAGGGCTTATATATTGGGTGGCGTAAAATATACCGAGGCAATTGGAAAGGGCGCTCCTGATCCAAGTACGGATCCATTGCAGAAATTAGTTAAAAATACCAGCGGCTTCGGATCATATGAAGCGGGTTTAGGATGTGATATTTATTTTGAATTCTTTAAGCTCTCGCCTGAGATTAAGATCTCCAATTCCTTTGGTAACGTACTGATTCCCGAAAATCAACCTTTTTCTGCTCCTATCAGTAAATTATCATTACATACCATCGTATTTAGTTTATGCTTTGAGTAATGATTAAACGGCCATCAAATTTAAATTTCCAGACAATTTGGGTATGATATCAGTTGCAGGGATTGAAAATTAAATTACTATTATAGGTTTGATTGCCAACAAATGACAACTTATCTCATCGAAAAAACATAATTTCGCTGCAATAGTTATCTATCTATGGCTAAAATTGCATTAATAACAGGCGCTACATCGGGAATTGGTGAAGCCTGTGCCCATTTATTTGCCCGCGAAAAATATAATCTTGTACTTACAGGCAGAAGGATTGACAGGCTGGAGAAGCTGGCAAAAAAATTAAATACTAAATACGATACTGAAATTGCAGTTTCTTCTTTTGATGTAAGAGACCGTGAGCAAGTGATCAGCAACCTGGAGAAGTTACCGGCAAAATGGAAAAAAGTTAATGTCTTAATAAATAATGCCGGTTTAAGTCAGGGGTTAGACCCATTACAGAAAGGCAGTTTTGATGATTGGGATACCATGATTGATACTAATATTAAAGGCTTGCTGTATGTAAGCAAAATAGTATCAAACTGGATGATTACCAATAGTACAGGGCACATCGTTAATATCGGTTCTATAGCCGGCAAAGAAGTTTATGCTAACGGTAACGTTTATTGCGCTACAAAACACGCTGTTGATGCTTTAAATAAAGCAATGCGGATAGACTTGTTGTCGCATGGCATAAAAGTGACAGGAGTACATCCGGGAGCTGTGGAAACAGAATTTTCGGAAGTGCGTTTTAAAGGGGACAAAGAAAGGGCAAAAAAAGTTTATGAAGGTTTTGAACCTTTAGTAGCTGAGGACATTGCCGAAACAATATGGTTTGCAGTTTCGCGTCCAGCACACGTTAATATTAATGATTTAGTTATTATGCCAACTGCACAGGCAAATGCAGGGACGATCTTTAGAGGATAGTCCGAAGTCGTAACTATTGAAAAGTAAATAAGAGTAAAAAATAATCCAAATCGAACATTCGAAATCCGAAATAAAACATGTCATTAATTAACCAGGTAGACCAGGATATAAAACAAGCCATGTTGGCAAAGCAGGCTGACCGTTTAAGAGGCCTTAGGGCCATAAAATCTGCGTTATTATTGGCGCGGACTGAAAAAGGCGCGGCAGAAGAGCTAACTGAAGAGGCCGAGATTAAAGTACTGCAAAAACTGATAAAGCAACGCAAAGAGTCGGCTGACATTTATAAAGCACAAAACAGGGAAGACCTTTACGGGATTGAAATGGAAGAGATGCGCGTTATTGAGCCATATCTGCCGGCACAAATGAGCCACCAGGAAATTGAAACTTATTTGAAAGAACTGATAGGCCGGGTTGGTGCTTCATCTGTTAAAGATATGGGTAAAGTTATGGGTGCAGCTAATAAAGAGCTTGCAGGAAAAGCCGACGGGCGTACAATATCAGAGGTGGTGAAGCAATTATTAGGTTGATTATGTATAAGTTGATAAAGTGAATAGTTGTGATTGAAGTTAATTAACCAATCAGCTAATCGCACTCAATACTATAATAACTTAACTTTAAATAATTGTTGTAACTCAAGTGCAATAAACTATTTTTATGGCGGGATATCCGGCATTTTAAACCGGATTGAAAGTTCGGGCTAACTTTTTAAAATTAACTTTACAAATTTATATGGATTTCGTGCTTAAAGAGGAGAACGGTTTTAGTTATATCGATGAGGGCGAAGGAGAGGTTTTACTATTATTGCATGGCTTAATGGGTTCTTTAAGCAACTGGGATAAGGTAATTGAGGAGTACAGATCTGAGTACAGGGTAATTATACCTATTTTGCCAATTTATGATTTGCCGTTGTTAACCACCGGCGTTAAAACAATTGCAAAGTATGTACATAAATTTATAAGGTATAAACAACTAAGTAATGTAACCCTGCTTGGAAATTCATTGGGCGGACATGTTGCCTTGATATATGTTTTATCGCATCCGGCTATTGTAAAAGCGTTGGTGTTAACCGGAAGCTCCGGTCTTTATGAAAATGCTTTCGGTGGTACATTTCCGAGGCGCGGGAACTATGATTTTATAAAAGAAAAAGTAGAATATACATTTTATGATCCAAAAATCGCAACAAAAGAGCTGGTTGATGACGTATTCAGGATGATAAACGATCGGCACAGCGTTTTAAGGTTGCTGGCAATGGCAAAATCGGCCATACGGCATAATATGAAAAAAGACCTTCATAAAATAAATATACCGGTATTGCTGATATGGGGAAAAGACGATAAAATTACCCCGCCGGAGGTTGCTCTTGAATTTAATGAAGAGCTACCAAATTCGGAATTGCTTTGGATAGATAAATGCGGGCATGCACCTATGATGGAACAGCCCGAAGAGTTTAACAGGTTATTAAAAGGATTTTTAAAAAAAATAAAAATATAGAATGCTTGCAGTTGAATTGATAGCTGATGCGATACCTCCGGTTCATACCTCTGATACTATTCAGAAGGTAGTTGACCGTATGATTGAATTTCGCATCAGACATTTGCCAATTGTTAATGAAGAGCAGTTTTTGGGCTTAATTGCGGAGGATGATTTTGTAGGGGAAAGTGATTACCAGGTTTCAGTAGGTTCCTTGGCCCTTGCGTTAGTGAATCCTTATGTGCTGGAAGACCAGCATATATATGATGTTATCCGGATGTTTTGTGAAAGGAAATTAACGGTTATACCGGTGCTGGATGCAAAAAAAAATTATATAGGCCTTATTTCAATTAACGCACTTACCGAATATTTTGCAAGTCTTACAGCGGTAGAGCAGCCCGGCGGGATAATTGTGCTGGAGATCAACAATAAAAACAATTCGTTGGCACATATGGCACAAATTGTTGAGTCGGATAATGCCCAGATATTAAGTTCATATGTCCGTACTTTTCCTGATTCTACACGTATGGAAGTTACGCTAAAAGTAAATAAACAAGATATTTCGAATATTATAGCTACTTTTTTACGCTATGAATATGATATAAAAGCTACTTTTAATCATACCGACGACAATGACAATTCAAAGGACCGGTATGATTCGTTGATGAATTATCTGAATTTGTAAATAGTTATTAGCCATTAGTTCATTGAGTTACTGGTATTATGAAAAATGCCAACAACAAATGTCCCAAATGACATAATGACAAATTACTCAATGATCAAATGAGAATAGCAGTTTACGGCAGGCAATTCAATGATACAGTTGTATTCCCTTACCTTCAGCAGGTATTTGATAACCTTGCCCAACACGGTGTTGAAATATATGTTCATCAGCAGTTTCACAAATACTTAGAGGAAGCAGCCATCACGGTGGCCTATAAAGTGCTCGAAGACAATGAGAATATAAAAGGATTTATTGATCTTGTTTTAACGCTTGGGGGTGATGGAACCCTGCTTGATATGGTTACACTGATCCGTGATTCGGGTGTACCCATCATCGGAATTAACTTTGGAAGACTCGGGTTTTTAGCCAGCATTAACAAAAGCGATATAGCTGCCGCAATTTATGCAGTTGTGAATAAACAATTTACATTGGATAGCCGCGAGCTGCTCAGCATAAGCTCAGAGCTTGAGATATTTGGTGACGATAACTTTGCCCTGAATGATATAACCATTCATAAACGGGATGACGCAGCAATGATTACCACCCATGTTTTTTTGAATGAAGAATTTTTAAATTCATACTGGGGCGATGGGATCATTATTTCAACCTCAACAGGTTCAACAGCTTATTCCTTAAGCTGCGGCGGCCCTATTATTTTTCCTAATTCAAATAGTTTAGTATTAACCCCTGTATCGCCACATAATTTAAACGTAAGGCCTATTGTAATACCTGATAGCAGCACCTTATCATTTGATGTGGAATGCCGCAGTAACAATTACCTGGTCACCTGCGATTCAAGAACAGCTGTAATTGATAAAACCATGCGGTTTAAAGTGAAGAAAGCGGGTTTTCAGCTCAATCTTATCCGTTTAAATAATGAAAGCTATTTATCAACGTTAAGAAACAAATTACTATGGGGCCTCGATGTCCGGAATTACTAAATTAAGCTAATGCCCAAATTTACGCTGTTTATACTTTTAGTTCTTTTTACAACCGGTTTAAAGGCTCAAACCTGGGAAATAGGAGGGGCGTTTGGAGGAGCGGGTTATATGGGGGATTTGAATACAAACAACCCGTTTAAAGTTAGAGGAATAGCAGCCGGGATTTTTGTTAAGCGTAATTTTAACGGGTACTTTTCACTCAGATTAAATGGTACGATAGGTACTATAGCCGGAGCAGACAGTAATTCGGGTAACCAGCAGTTCCGTAACCGCAATTTAAGTTTTACAGATAAGTTAAAGGAAGTAAGCCTGGTTGGTGAGCTAAATTTTTTAAACTATATCCCTTCTATCAGTAAAACCAAATTTACGCCTTACCTCTATTTGGGGGTAGCTGTGCTTAATTATAATCCAACAACGGTTTATAAAGGGCAGGTTTACAATTTAAGGAGTTACCAAACCGAAGGCGAGAAGAAACCTTACTCGTCCGTTGCATTTTCTTTTCCTTATGGAGCCGGCTTCAGGTATAATATTTGGGACAAATTTACAGTTGGAGCCGAAATCGGTTACCGTAACCCCAACACAGATTACCTGGATGATGTAAGCGGTAAATACGCCAATATGAGTAACAGCTCTCCTATTGCAAAAGCATTGGCAGACCGATCCGGCGAAAAAACGGGTGTTTATATCGGTATCCCCGGTACACAAAGAGGCGACTTTGTATCACGTGATACTTACTTTTTCACACAAATTACTATTTCTTATACTTTTATATCACAGAAGTGTTATTACCAGTAGTGTTTCGATTTGAAGATGTGAATTTAAAAATTTATCTGCAAAATCTAAAATTACCAATCTATGATACAGGGAAATCCCTTTTAAAGATTTATCGCTTGTTTTGGCTGAAGCCCCATTTTAATTATTATTTTCCACCTCATAAATGGGGCGGCAATGATTTTAGATATTTGATTGCTTGCATTTCATTGCCGTTTGGCTTCAGCCAACGGTTAAAATCGAAGCGACTAAATGGCTTTAGCCAAAATTATACGTTTAGTACTTAAACGCGATTTCCCTGGTCTATGATATCACCGGAGCATGAATAATCAAGTTTAGAGATTAGCTGTCAGGTAGCTTTAATTTGTCACCGGCTGCTCTAACTATTCTGTCATTGATGCTTGGTTTCCACTTTAATACTTTATTATTTTTCTTCGTTCGTAGTAAAAAAAGGGCAACAATTTTCTTTTCTCCCCGCATACTAAAAAAACTACAATTAAGTTTTACCTTTGTCCCCTGAAAAATTGGGCGCAAATTGAAAAAAAAGCGCTAAATCGGGGGTTATTTTAATAATTGATTAATCAAAAGCAAATAGCAGCAGGCATTTATTGATTAAATTTTAAACAAATTATGCCTTTATAAGTCAAATTATGGCTTTTAATAATCATTGCAATGGGATATAAGGATCAGATTGATTTGTCAAAGCTGCCACAGCATATAGCTATTATAATGGATGGCAACGGGCGTTGGGCAAAAGAAAAAGGCAAATTAAGAATATTCGGACATCATAATGGTGTGGTTTCGGTAAGAGATGTTGTAGAGGGCGCTACATTGCTTAATTTAAAATACCTCACACTTTATACTTTTTCCACAGAGAACTGGAATCGTCCTAAATTGGAGGTGATGGCGATAATGGAACTGATGGTGGGCACTATTCATAAAGAAATTAAAAACTTTATGGAAAAAAATGTACGTTTAAATGCCATTGGGAATTTAGAAATGCTACCCGAAAAATGTTACAATGAACTTAATAACGCAATTGAGAAAACTGCCGGAAATACTGGGTTAGTGCTTACCCTGGCGCTAAGCTATAGTTCGCGTGCCGAAATATTAAGGGCGGTGAAAAATATTGCGCTTAAAGTACAGGATGGTGAATTGAAGGCCGAGGACATTAATGAAGATGTTTTTGAAAATAATTTATATACCCATGGCATGCCAAACCCCGAATTACTGATCAGAACCAGTGGCGAATATCGTATCAGTAATTATTTGCTTTGGCAAATTGCATATGCCGAATTATACTTCACATCAAAGTTATGGCCTGATTTCCGCAAGGAAGATTTTTACGAAGCTATCCTTGATTACCAGAAGCGCGAGCGCCGTTTTGGGATGATAAGCGAGCAGGTCAACTAAATTTTTACTTTTAACACTTTTTAACAACTGTATAAATTATTTTTAGCCCACTAAAATATTCGAATGAATAAATTTCTTTTTGCTATTCTTTTCTCTATAATGAGTACGGCTGC
>JAQBOU010000023.1 GCA_028287865.1 Mucilaginibacter sp.
ATGGTTTGGGATAACGACAACATGCGGATAACCAACTTTGATGCTGTTAATCAATACGTAAAACGGCAGTACAGGGAAGGCTGGACGATATAAGTAAGTTTGATTATTGAATTATTGATTAATTGAATTTTAGTACGATATTTATTAAGAATTCAGTAAATCAATAATTCGGTAACTCAATAATTCAAAAAATTAAATAACTAACTCAAAATTCAAAAAATGAATAGAAGAGACGCCATAGGTAGGGTTGCCCTGATAATGGGCGGTGCTGTAATAGGTGCCGAATTTTTTATCTCGGGATGTAAATCAAGCGCTACAAAAGTAGATGACCTGTTTGATACAGATCATATTGCTTTTTTAAATGAAGTTGCAGACACCATATTGCCAACAACCAGTTCTCCGGGTGCAAAAGCTGCAAATGTAGGCCAGTTTATGGCTGTAATGGTGCGTGATTGCTACACACCTGCAGATCAGAAAACATTTTTGGACGGCCTGTCAAAGTTAAATGACGCAAGTCAGAAACAGTATAGCAAAAAGTTTCTAGACCTGGATTCAAAGCAGCGCACAGATTTACTTGTCGCATTGGATAAGGAACAAAAGGATTATTCTGCCGACCGCAACAAAAAGCTGGATGCAGATAAGATTGGGCACAAAGATGATCCTAAACATAAAGCGCCTGAAATTCCGAACCATTATTTCAGGATGATAAAGGAGCTTACCCTGCTGGGCTATTTCACATCAGAAATAGGCGCTACAAAAGCTTTACGTTATGTAGCTGTACCTGGACGTTATGACGGTTGTGTACCTTACAAAAAGGGAGACAAAGCCTGGGCGACCTGATAAGCTTAATTTGGAGATTTGTTAATTTGAAGATTTGAAAATGTTAAGCGTGTTTCAAAAATTATTTTCAAATTAGCACATCTTCAAATTTTCAAATTACTTAATAAACTTTAAATACAAACTATGGCTCACAGAAAGCTCCGCATGGGAATGATTGGCGGGGGGAAAGACGCTTTTATAGGGGCAATACACCGTATTGCCGCAAACATGGACGGCTTAATTGAATTGGTTTGCGGTGCACTAAGCCTGCACAAAGACCTCGCAATTGAAAGCGGTCACATGCTTTTTTTACCCGAAGACAGAATTTATACCAATTACGAAGACATGATAAAGACGGAAGCTCAGCTCCCGGCTGATAAACGCATGGACTTTGTAACCATTGTTACCCCAAATTTTGCCCACTTTGCACCTGCAATGCTGGCACTCGAAAACGGGTTTAACGTGGTAATAGAAAAACCGATCACCTTTACTTTAGATGAAGCCAGGCAGCTGAAAAAGAAATTGGATGAAACCGGCCTGATGTTGTTGCTTACCCACACTTATTCGGGTTACCCGATGGTTAAGGAGGCAAGGCAACTGGTTGAAAAGGGTGCTTTCGGTAAGATCAGGAAAATTTATGCCGAATATACCCAGGGCTGGTTAAGTAAATTATCAGAACGGGAAGGAAATGCCCAGGCGGCCTGGCGCACAGATCCGACCAAATCAGGCAAAAGCGGTTGTATGGGTGACATTGGTACCCATGCCGCACATTTAGCCGAATATATTTCAGGATTAAAAATCACTCAGTTATGCGCATCCTTAAATACGGTTGTTGAAGGCCGTATGCTGGACGACGACGGGGCGATCCTGTTGCGTTTTGAAGATAAAGCGACAGGTACGCTCGCCGCTTCTCAGGTTGCTGCAGGAGAAGAAAATGCACTAAGGATTCGTATTTATGGTGAAAACGGCGGTCTGGAATGGGCGCAGCAGGAGCCCAATACCCTTACCCTTAAATGGCTGGATAAACCTGCACAAACCATAAGGGCCGGAAGCAATTATGGCGACCGTGAATCTACCTATGCAACACATAATACACGTACACCGGGCGGGCATCCGGAAGGATATTTGGAAGCGTTCGGTAATTTGTACCGCAATTTTGCACTGACATTGCTCGCAAAAATAAACAACGAAGAACCTCACGCGGAGTGGCTTGATTTTCCCGGTATTGAAGATGGAATAAGAGGAATGGCATTTATTGAAAATGTGGTAGCTTCGAATATGAGTAATGAAAAGTGGACGGATTATGTGGTTTGATGTGAGGATGTGCAGATGAGTTTATTTGAAGATGTGATAATGTAATTTCATGGCTTTGGGATATAATTTTTACCGATGACCCAATGACTAATGACTAATGACCAAAATGAATGACTACAATTAAAGGGCCTGCAATATTTATAGCACAATTTATAGGCGATGAGGCGCCGTTTAACAGCTTGGAGTCTATCTGTACCTGGGCTAAAAACCTTGGATATAAAGGGGTACAACTACCTACGCTTGATGCCCGTTTTATCGATCTGCAAAAAGCTGCCGAAAGTAAAACTTATGCAGATGAATTAAAAGGCCGGGTAAATGCCTGCGGCCTTGAAATAACAGAACTATCTACCCACTTGCAAGGTCAGCTGGTTGCTGTAAACCCTGTTTACGACCAGCTTTTTGATGGCTTTGCACCTGAAGCATATCGCAATAATCCTAAGGCAAGGCAAGAATGGGCAGTGCAGCAATTAAAATATGCAGCAAAGGCCTCACAAAACTTAGGATTAGCCGCATCTGTTACTTTTAGCGGCGCTCTGTTATGGCCCATGGTTTATCCGTGGCCCCAGCGCCCTGCCGGTATTGTTGAAATCGCTTTTGAGGAGCTGGCAAATCGATGGACGCCTATTTTAAATGTATACGATGAGTGCGGTATAGATCTGTGTTATGAGATACATCCGGGCGAAGACCTGCATGATGGTATTACGTATGAAATGTTTTTAGATAAGGTAAACCAGCATCAACGTGCCTGTTTATTATATGATCCTTCGCATTTTGTATTACAATGTCTTAATTACCTGGAGTATATTGATAATTACCATGAGCGCATCAAGATGTTCCATGTAAAGGATGCCGAGTTTAATCCTACCGGTAAACAGGGGGTTTATGGCGGCTACCAGAATTGGATAGATCGTGCAGGCCGTTTCCGTTCATTGGGTGACGGACAGGTTGATTTTAAAGGTATTTTTAGTAAACTTACACAATATGATTATCCAGGATGGGCTGTGCTTGAATGGGAATGTGCATTGAAGCACCCCGAGGATGGCGCGCGCGAAGGGGCCGAATTTATTAAAAACCATATTATAAGAGTTACGGACAAGGCTTTTGATGATTTTGCAGCGTCGGGATCTGATGATACTTTTAACAGAAAAACCCTCGGTATTGCTTAAATAACTGCTGGCATCAAACAATATTAAATTAATCAGATTATTAAATCAATCTCAAATATCAAATCCAAATGAAAAAAGTTTTTTTAATCCTTTCTATATGTGCAGTTCTATCAGCCTGCGGCGGCAGTTCCAAAACCGGAAGTGCAGATAGTGCATCTGCTTCAAACCAAACGGCCAAAGAGCAAGAATCCAGCGTTGATACCAATGCCAACAAAACCGGTACAGAAAGCTCTACAGCTTCAATTGCACCCGGTGCAAAGCTGATAGCCGGATCCGATTGTAACACCTGCCACAAAGTGGATACCAAGGTAGTTGGCCCTGCTTTTAAAGATGTTGCAGCCAAATATCCTGCGACAGAGGCAAACATTGATACTTTAGCAAATAAAGTGATCAAAGGCGGCAAGGGGCATTGGGGAGATATAGCAATGACGCCGCATGCAACATTGTCTGTAAATGATGCAAAAGAAATGGTTAAATATGTATTGTCACTAAAAAAATAAAC
>JAQBOU010000050.1 GCA_028287865.1 Mucilaginibacter sp.
AAGAACACTACGCCCTGGTGCATTTCTGGTTTGGCTTTTTTAGGATAGGCTATTTCCGTAACCATTTCTATCTGCTGGGCATTGCTTGCGTCAACAAAAGACTTATTGTACCGGTTTAAACATTGCAGATCCAACCAGCGCAAACCGCCACGCATGGGCGTTTGATGTTCGGGCATATCTTTTACAATAAATTCAATAAACTCCGGCACTTTAGCATCAGATGCACTGCCAGACCGCGCATCTTTCGGAATTATAATATCTCCCAGCACGGTAATGGTAGCCATTTCATGCTCATTGAAAAACTTTTCGGCGTTGAGTTTTTTATTACGTTCAATTTCCTCGGGAAGCCGCCCTGCTTCATCCGGGGTAATTTTCTCATCATTGGTATCTTCTGCTAATTTATTGTTCTTGGGCTTACATGCATCCAGTAACAAAGTTGTTGAGAGCGTTCCCAACACTATAGCTTTCAGTGATTCGCGTCTGTTCATTTTGTTGATCAATTAACAATTAAACGTTTAATTTTTTTCTTTGGGCGAGAATGTACTCGGCGGTGCGCATTGATAAAGCCAGGATGGTCCACGTAGCATTTTTATCACCCTGCTGAACAAATGGAGCAGCATCAACCACAAATAAATTTTTGCAATCATGCGCCTGGCAATATTTATTCAGCGCTGAAGTTTTAGGATCATCACCCATCCGTACGGTACCTACTTCATGGATGATACGTCCCGGCGCTTCGAGTCCATAATTGGTTTCAGGACCCTCCGGCGGACTATAGATTGCGCCCATTTCATGCATAATGGATTGGAAAGTATCCTGCATGTGTTTGGCTTGTTTTATTTCATAATCGCTCCATTTATAATGGAAACGCAACACCGGAATGCCAAATTTATCAACTACATCAGGATCTATTTCACAATAATTATCGGCCCTTGCTATTGCCGTTCCGCGGCCAGCCATTCCAAAGCTGGTGCCATAAAAACGGCGGTAATCATCTTTTAACGAAGCACCAAACCCGCCGGCCTCTTTGGGTTTGCCATCGCGGCCCGGCACGGCGCCATTCACATTTTGCATGTTCCAGCCAAAACCATAGCCGGGCATTCCCATGCCCCCGCCGAATTCAATATGATAACCACGGGGAAAATCAAGCTTTTTATTGTCATACACCCATGGCCCATAAATATGAACACTGCCAACCCCGTCTTCATTATACCTTTTGCGGTCTACCAGCTGAGGCAACCATCCACCTGCACTGGATCCGGTAGAATCGTGCAGGTATTTACCTACTACGCCGCTGCTGTTGGCCAGCCCCGCTGGATGATTTGCAGATTTGGAATTAAGCAGCAACCTGGCCGATTCACCTGCGCTGGCACCCAATATAACCATACCGGCTTTTACCTGGTATTCCTGCATGTCATCTTTATTAATGTAGGATACTCCTGTAGCCAGGCCATTAGCATCCGTAAGCACTTCACGAACCATGGCATTAGAAATTACCGTTAAATTGCCGGTTTTCATTGCCGGGATAACCAGGCACGAGGAGGAGGAAAAATCACCATACACCTTACAGCTGCGGCCGCACTGGCCGCAAAAGAAGCAGGCCCCGCGGTCTTTATTGCCCGGTAAAGCCTCCGTTAGTACTGATCCACGACCGGTAATTACTTTTACACCGGCTTTTGCAGCGCCTTTTTTTATATAAAGTTCATTAAGGCGTGGTTTTGGTGGCGGAAGAAATATGCCATCGGGTTCGTTTGGTAAATTTTCAATAGTACCATAAACACCAATCATACGGTCAACCTTATCATAAAAAGGCTTAACATCGTCGTAAGTGATCGGCCAGTCGTCGGTTAAGCCGTCAATATGATGCCCTTTAAAATCATTGGGACCCATCCGCAATGAGATCCTTCCCCAGTGGTTGGTGCGGCCACCCAGCATTCTTGCGCGAAACCAGTAAAATTCTGTTTTGTCCTTTGTGGTATAAGGTTCTCCATCCAGTTCCCATCCGCCATAGGCCGCATCAAAATCTCCGAAATTTCTTGACGGCGTGCTGGCACCCCTGCGTGCAGACTCCCAGGGCCATTTTAGCTGCATAGAGTCTTTAGCAGGATCGAAAAAAGGACCCGCCTCCAGCATTAATACCTTTAAACCTGCGTGGGCCAAAACATACCCGGCCATTCCGCCACCTGCACCTGATCCTACTATAACAGCATCATAGATAGTTGATGGTTTTTTAATCTGAATATCGTTCATTTTTTATGTCGTAGTTGAAGGTTTCAACTTTTAAGAATTTATAATTAAAGCTCTTTAATTTTTATGTCTTTGAATGAAACTACTGCACCATGGTCTTGCAGAGCGATATGGCCTTTTGGATAGGCGGCAAAACCTTTCCAGGGTTTAAACTTGCTGTTATTCAGCATTTCCTGCCACTCGGGACTGCCAATTTGAGTATCGATCACTTTATTGCCATTCAACCAAAAAGTAAGGTGCCCGTTTAGTTTACGAATTACAACCTTATTCCATTCCCCGGCTGGTTTGGCATGAGCCGATGGTGCTTTCATATCATATAATGAGCCTGCAAGGTGGTTTGCTTTTTTATTATCCTCGGCCTTTTGGTCGTCCAGTACCTGCATTTCAATACCGGTAAGATACGTTGCCTCAAATGCCGGATCCTCATGAACTCCGATTATGATACCGCTGTTACCGCCTTCAGCTATTTTCCACTCCAACGACAATTCATAGTTTTCATACTCCTTGTCCGTTAGCAGATCGCCCTGGCCCTCAGCTTTTGGATCAAGCTGCAGCGCACCGTCAACTACTTTCCAGGCACCGGGGCCCGTTTTTAAATAACTGTGCCAGCCATTAGTGGTTTTCCCATCAAAAAGCTTTGTGGTTTGTGCCATCAGCGAACAATGTACAGCTGTAAATGCCAGGATACTTAAAAGGACTTTTTTCATCGCGTTAATTAATTTTATGATTTATATGAAATGCAGCAGCCTAAACTAAGGCAATTATAAGAATTTATAAAATTATTATTTTATGCGCGATTAAAAAACAGCCAGATTATGATAATGCTGTTACGTGAGGGTTGAGATTGGAGATTAGAGGCCGGAGGTTAGAGATTAGAAAAAGACCGGCAGTCGATAACTTACACAAACCGCGATCACTATTATGACGAGATTGGGACCGGAGACTAAAGATCAGCACCTCCCGTCAAATAACTAATCACTAACCTCTATTCTTTAATCTCTAATTCCGATGCGTATTGAAATTTAGTCCGGCGGCTACGCCAATGGTTACGTAAGCATAGCTGTCCTGGAAAAATATATTGTATTCATCCTGCCCGCGGTAACCGGCACCCACCATTAAAGAAGCATCTTTCATAAACGGGAACGAATAATAATATTTTAAAAGCACATTAAGCCTTTTTCTGAAATCAACGGCGCTGTAGTCATTATATTTATCAGCGATATAAGAAAACTGGAAGTCGATGCGCTGCCAGTTGCTAAAAACCTTTTTTTCCTTGTCAATAGGGTCAGTATTTGCACGGTCAATGTTATAAAGCCAATCGCCGTTTAAGCGCACGAAACCATATTTATTTTTTAATGCATGTGCATATCCTAATCCCACAAGGGCGGAGTGCAGTTCTAATCCCAGGGCGTCATACCGGTTAATAATTAAATCGTTAATGTCTGTACGCCTCCCGTTATGATAGGTTAACGTGTAGAAGTTGGTTGTGAATTTACCGCTGTCAGTATTAAAGGTTCCGTTAGGGTGCAGTGTAGGCCCCTCAACACCATTGGAGTGATGCGTGTAAGAAACAGATAAAAAATTAGCGTTGTAAGGGTCTTTGTTCAATCTAAAATCAAGCATTCCGCCGGGCATATAGCTTGGAGATTTCACCGGGGCTCCAAAGCCTGAAAACAAACGAAGATTTACTCTTGAATAAACCACAAAAAAGAAAGGTAATTTGGGCGTATTTAACAGCACAAAGTTACCTGTAAGGTCGGCAACAAGGAGGGTTTTATGAGGATCGAAAAATTCCTGACCTGCGGTTGACGGCCTCAGGTTCTGCATATAAATTTCATTGAAACTTTGGTTGATGATACGATTTGCCCTTACCTTACCGGTATCAGCCCGGATGGTTGAGGAAGTGTCAATATTGGCAGCAAGTAAACTATTCGATAATAATAATAATAAAGCGGGAGTAATTCTTTTAATAATATGCATAACTATAAAAGGGGCTCCGGGTTATAACAGTATATAAAACAGATTGTTGAAATAAAATAAACCCCTTGAGGAATAATATTATAGAATAAGCTAATTTATAAGCTTTATAATATTTTTTTTACGTTTCCCTGATAATCCGGCGGTTACAGGTATAGGCATTAGCTGGAATATTGTGTCATTATGAAAATGTGAACTCGATTAGTGTTGTGTAATTGTAATAAACTTTTTAATCTCTTTTTATATAAGCTATTTATTTTCTGTTATATTTGATTAAGCCAATTTCGCCAACCGATTACCAAGCCATTATGAAAAAAGTTTCCAATATCCTTACCCGTAAGGGGAACCGTGTGATCGCTATAGATGGCGGTACCACCGTTTTAGACGCGTTGAAGCTAATGTCTGATAAAAACATTGGCTCAGTAGTTATCACAGAAGATGGCGAATATGCCGGCCTGCTAACCGAGCGTGATTATGCCCGTAAGGTAATATTGCAGGGGAAATCGTCCCTGGAAACACAGGTAAGGGAAATTATGAGCACTCATTTTCCGCGGATGATCCCAGAAAACTCAGTTGAAACGTGCATGCATGTAATGAGCGAAAATAACATTCGTTACCTGCCGGTTTTTCAGGGCACCCAGCTTTGCGGAATTGTATCCATCAGCGATGTAGTTACTGAAACCATTCTTTCGCATGAGGAAACTATTGAGCAGCTAAAGAGTTATATACAATCTTGATTTGGGATTTCGGAGGTTTGATTTCGGAATTTAAATTTTGTTCGATTATTGTTCTTCTTCAATTGCGCCGGCGGCGGCAAGGTCAGTAAGGAAACTTGCTTCATATAACCACATTTTTTCCTACCTTGCACAATTCTACTTAATTATATAGTGACATTCCAGGATTTCAATTTTAACGAGCATTTATTAGAAGGCGTTTTAAGTATGGGGTATACCACCCCAACCCCAATACAAGAAATGGCCATCCCGATTATATTAAGCGGACAGGATATCATCGCCTGCGCACAAACCGGTACCGGCAAAACAGGTGCATATTTGCTGCCTGTGCTTGATCATATCAGCAAAACCAATAAGCACCAGATCAGTACGCTTATTTTAGCGCCTACACGTGAGCTGGCCCAACAGATTGATCAGCAGGTGGAAGGCCTGGCTTACTTTACCGGCATCAGCTCCATAGCCGTGTTTGGCGGGGGCGATGGCATGGCATATGAGCAGCAACGCCGGGGCATCCAAAACAATGTAAATATTATTATTGCCACACCAGGCAGGCTTATAGCCCATCTTACCTCGGGTGTATTAAAGTTAAACCATTTAACTCACCTGGTACTGGATGAAGCCGACCGTATGCTGGATATGGGTTTCTCGGATGATATCATGAAAATAATCAGCTACCTGCCAAAAACAAGGCAAACGCTTTTATTTTCGGCTACCATGCCGGGGCGTATCCGCTCACTGGCCAAATCGGTTTTAAATGATCCGCAGCAGGTAAATATTGCCATTTCACAGCCCGCGGTAGGAATTGACCAGCAGATATATCGCGTGCATGATCAGCAAAAAACACCTTTGCTGCAGTTGCTGCTTAAAAATGGCTCGTACGCAAGTACCATCATTTTTGCATCGCGAAAGGAAATTGTAAAAGCCCTCGCAAAAGAATTAAAGCAGGCGCATGTTAAAGTGAGCGCTTTTCACTCAGACCTGGAACAAAAGGAACGGGAAGAAATTTTGCTGAGTTTTAAAAACAAGCAACTGCCGGTTATCATCGGCACTGATGCGCTTTCGCGCGGAATTGACGTGGAAGGGATTGACCTGGTGATCAACTATGATGTGCCTGGTGACCCTGAGGATTATATCCACCGCATCGGGCGCACCGCCCGTGCCGAAACCACCGGGACCGCTATAACTTTTGTAAACCACCGTGATGAACGGAAACTAAAAAGCATTGAACAACTGATTGATAAGCCTATCCGCCTGATTGATGTTCCGGATGAATTGAAAAGCATAGAGGCGGTTAAACAAGAACACCCGACCAATAAAAGATCGCAAAGAAGAAACTGGGGAAATAAAAGCCGCCCTAAAAAATAAAACATCAGGGATGTTATTTCGACCGCAGGGAGAAAACTTTGGCGACTTGCATTCCCACTTGTGCCTGCGGCGTTGACCTCTTACTGTTTAATAACAAAGTGTAAACATTGCATTGATCAGAATGAACTATAGGAAATTCCTGCTGATACTCCTTATTGCTCAAACAAGCATTGCTTTCTCACAAAAAAAAGAATAT
The DNA here is from genome assembly GCA_028287865.1 of Mucilaginibacter sp. GTDB lineage: Bacteria > Bacteroidota > Bacteroidia > Sphingobacteriales > Sphingobacteriaceae > Mucilaginibacter. The sequence goes on from JAQBOU010000050.1 coordinate 6,520, forward strand.
TCCGGCAACCCGGTATTTAAGGGCTGGTATGCAGACCCCGAAGCAAAGATATTTGGTAAAACTTATTGGATCTACCCTACTTATTCGGCTCCTTACCATGAGCAGGTTTTTATGGACGCATTTTCATCGCCCGACCTGGTGCACTGGACAAAGCATAGTCATGTACTGGATTCCAGCGCGGTTAAATGGGTGAAGAAAGCGCTGTGGGCACCGGCAATCACAAAAAAAGACGGAAAATATTACCTGTTTTTTGGTGCAAATGACATTCATGATGATACTAAAGAAATAGGTGGCATAGGAGTAGCCGTTGCTGATAAACCCGAAGGCCCGTTTAAAGATTATTTGGGCAAGCCGCTGATTGGTAAAATTTATAACAAAGCCCAACCTATAGACCAGTTTGTTTTTAAAGATGACGACGGGCAATACTATATTATTTATGGGGGATGGGGACAGTGTAACATTGCCAAACTGAATAATGATTTTACCGGTTTTATTCCCTTTAAAGATGGCATAACCTATAAACGAATAACCCCGGAAGGATATGTAGAAGGCCCTTTGATGTTTAAGCGAAAGGGGAAATATTATTTGATGTGGAGTGAAGGCGACTGGGGAGGCCCCGACTATCGCGTCGCCTATGCTATCAGCGCTACGCCATCGGGACCGTTTAAACGCATCGATATCGTATTAAAGCAAGATCCTGCAATCGGTACTGGGGCGGGGCATCATTCAGTTATCAATATTCCCAACACCAACGAATGGTACATAGTATACCACCGCCGACCCTTAGGTGAAACAGACGGCAATCATCGCGTGGTTTGTATTGATAAGATGTATTTTGATGTTAAAGGATTTATTGAGCCGATAAAAATTACGAACGAGGGGGTTGAGGCGAGGGAAATAAGGTAGAGGCCGCGTCCTGTTCTGATCTTTTCACTTTGCTTGTCAGCCGGGATAACCTGTCCCTAACTTGTTTGGGGACAGCATCTCAAAACATGTAATCAAACAGGTATGCTTTCAATATAATTTACGGGATAGCCGGTTGGCCGAAATTAAAAATATGCTTGCAAAATAACTAGACAACCGGCACAATGACCGAATGGCCAATGAACATTTAAAAAAATAATTCCTGGTAGTCGTTTGGACACTAACGTCCTCCCGGTTTCCATTGCCCCAAATTAATTACAGAACCATTTTAACGCCCTTATTGACGGCAGATTCAATCTTGTGCTTAGTAACAACATTTTATCAGCAGGTAATCAGACTAAAAATCAATCCAACAAAAAACCGCCTCATAATTACTTATGAGACGGCTCGTTTTTTTATATAACAATAATTACTGCGGGGTAACTATGTTAGAAGGTAAAATTGAGGCGTCAATATTTGCTCCCCATGAATTTCCATTCCAGCCGGTAGGTAATGGCTCATTAGGTGCCAGCCACGCGGGGTTTTGATAATTTTGGGCGTTGGTAAAGTTCACCAAATTACCACTTACCGTGCAGTTTGTGTTAGCAGGCTGACCAGGTATGCCGAAATAATCAACAATACCTACATTGGAAAAGTATTGAGATTTGCTATATACCTTGTTGTTAACAACGGAAATATTGTTACCGCCTGAAATAGCGATCCCCATCTGTCCCGGATTAACCATGATATTGTTGGATGCATAAATGTATGAACCGCCGCTATCTCCTAATTGCAGGCCACCAGTTGCTGAACCGGGCCCACCACCCAAAATCCAGTTTCCATTCACCAGTATCTGGCTTGATGGAGTGCCATTGCTTTTGTAAAGGTTAATTCCTTCCTGTGGATTACTTTGCCCTAAAATGTTCTGGCATTTATTATTACTAATAGAATTGTTGGCACCGTTTACACTATTAAATTGTACATACTGGCCTCTGGGAAACGGCCCCTGCATGTTTAAGAACTGGTTGTTGGTAACCACTATGCCGCCATTTGTTGTTTGCTCGGCATAAACACCGCCAGCCACATTACTTATATAATTATTATTGATATTTATATTATAGCACTGGAAGGTATGGATGCCTACATCGGTAGAATTCACTAACTTGTTTCCGGTAATTGTTATGTTATAACAGTTACTTAGAAAAATTGCCGGTACTGTGCCGCCGTTAATGGATAAGCCGCTTATTGTAATATCATGTTGATTATTTAGATATATAGGCTGTGATGCGGTGTAAGAAGGTGATGAACTTGCATTTACATAGGGTGACAACCTTTTACCTGGTATTGGCATCTCCACGCTATTGTCAGGTAATTGCCATTGAACGGAAACACTGGTTCCGCCGCCGCCTTGTTTATGCAAAACCTCTATGTAATACGCCTGGCCGGCCTTTAACGTAATTTGAACCGACCGCTGTGATGAAAGCTTATTAAACTGGTGATAGTTGGTCCAGCTTAGGCTGTAAGCTATCAAAACTTTATTTGCAGGATTGTAATCTGTTGAAAGCCATAATTGTGTGGCATCATCACCGGCAACCCAAAACGTATAGGTCCCGGTTTGTGGCGGATAAATATAACCCCGCATACGGTCGCCGTATTGGAGCGAGTTATCTACCGGCCCTTCCAGCGCTGTATACTGTGAACTGGAGGTTGGCGTGTTTGTTAAAGGGATTTCTGAAACGTCATTACCTGTTATGTTATCCCATTCTTCCCGCAAAATACTACCTGTTGGCGAGCTTGGAGGGACCGGAACTGTTACAGCGGCAAGGTTTCTTGTGCTAAAAGATACATTTGACTGCTTTACCCCGGCCGGAGCCAATGTCGATTCTTTATTACATGATGTAACAATGGTGGCTAATGTTAATGATGCATAAAAGAAGCACGTTTTCAAGTTGATTTTTCTCATTTTTTTTGATTAAATTTCGTTGATACAAAAATATTTGCTTTTTGTTTTAATTGCGGTAAAATTATGAAAATTTATTAATTAATAGATAATAAATGCATTTATTTTATTTGGAAATGAGCTTTTATGAAAAAACATATCGATTTCTGAATCCTAAATGCGATATTTTAAATAAAAAAACAATATGCCAAATATTTAATGAGGAAGCGGCCATAACAGAGAGTATCTGAATGAGTGCAAAATGCAGCTATTAATTTGATCGGGTAAACCAAGGATAGTGAGAAGGGCAATGTAATAAATGGGAAAACAATAGCGGCCGTTAAATAGAAGCATTAATTTGCGCCAAATATAAAATTAATTTTATTAATTAATAATTAAATTATATAAATATATTATCTTATCCAATAGGACCAATCTGATATAACCGCCCGGTAAAATAATCTAAATGAATGAGGTGGGTGGGAATACCCGTTGTTTGATCTCCATGACTTAGGATACTTCCACATGTTGTGGTTCGTTTCCTACTAATTATTTCCTCAAGCTCATCTGCCACCCTTTTTAAGCCGGAACCAATAAGCTAAAGCGGCAGGCTATACTTGAATAAGGAATGATAACAGTTTTTCTTTGGTAAGAGGCTTTTCTATGATACTATTTACCGCCTTATAAGTTAATATCTTAGATACATCGGTTGGATTATTTGCAGGCGATAATATGGTTAGTATAGCTATCTTATAATTCTTTTGAATTTCAGCCGCGAATTTCTCAAATTCCTCAATAAAATCAAATCCATTCATAAATGGCATCTGCAGATCAAGAAAAATTATAGTGGGGCAATTATCTTCAATAGGGTTTTCGCGGATCATTTCCAATGCATGTTTTGCATTCTGAAAAGCTTTAATAGTTCCGTTTTCATTACTGCGTTCCAGAAACTTTTGAGTAACAAAGCAATCAAGTTCGCTATCATCAATTATTATAAAAGAAAATTTTTTATTCATCAGATAGAAGGAATTGTTACTTTAAAAGTTGTTCCCTGGTGCAAAACGGATTGTACCTCTATTTGTCCGTTTAATTTTATTAATGCACTTTTTACGTTATATAACCCAAAGCCTGATCCCACCTCCAGTGAATTTGAGCGATAAAAAAGATTAAATATTTCCCCCACATGACTCCCTAAAATGCCGATACCAGTATCTTTCACATAAATTGTTGCCATGCTTTTTTCTACTTCAACAATCATCTCAACAGACTTATTTTTGCTATCCCTATCCTGGTATTTAAAAGCGTTGGATAAAAGATTATTAAATACAAGCCTTAATGGGGCATAATCGCTTCGGAAAATCCCATCCTGCGTAATACTTATATTAAATGCTACATCATTTACTTTTGAAAGTACTGTATATATAGCTTTTAACTCGTCAATAACTTTATTAAAATCAATTTCTGTTATTTTTAGTTCTCCTCTTTGTAAACTATAATAATCATGCATACTTAAAACATAAGCATCCATTTTTGTTACTGATTTTTTCATCAGGAACAACATTTTCTTCATCTCCTCAACATCGTCAATCTCATTTGCCAGGTTAATTGCTCCCAAAATTCCAGATAAAGGCCCTCTTATGTCATGACTAACGCTATAAGCGAATTTGTTTAATTCGTCATAGGCTTTTTGCAGTTCATCATTTTTTATGGCAAGCATTGAATTAGCGATATAAAATTTATTGGCTTCTTCTATTGCCCCAATAATATCAGCTTCTATCCAGGGTTTTTTTACAAATCTGAAAATCTTCCCTTTATTTATAGCAGCAATTATCGACTCAACATCGGTATATGCAGTGAGCATAACGCGTATTGGAAGAGGATAGCTGATCCTTATTTCCTCAAAAAAATCAACTCCGGTTTTACCTGGCATCCGCTGGTCACAAAAAACAACCCTGATTTCAGGATGAGTTTCCAGGCAATTTAATGCGTCGGGTACATTTACAGCTGTTAAAACTTGATAATCAAGCCTTAATGAAGCTTTAAAGCCCATCAGGTTATCTGACTCATCATCCAGATACAATATTTTTATTTTTTCTGTCACTTTGATTTATGCTTATGCTCATAGATTATTATAATGAATTATCCAAATAGAAAATCATTATGATAAAACATCGATGAGCCCTAAATACAATTATTGGTTTTATTTACCGTTCTGTGAAGTTGATAGGTATTTGTAAAATGAATTCGGTGCCTTCACCTTGTAGGCTATTAACATTTATTGTTCCGTTATGTTTCTTTATTATATTATAAGCAATAGACATTCCTAAACCTGTGCCTTCCCCAACGTCTTTTGTTGTAAAAAAGGGTTCAAATACTTTTTTTTGTGTATTCGCATCCATTCCCGTTCCATTATCCTTTATTCCTATAAATACATCTTTTTTATCATGGCTTGTTACAATTGTTATTTCACCCCCCACATTATTACCAAATTGTTTTTGAACCGCATAAACAGCATTTGAAATAATATTTAAAAATGCCTGGTTTAATTTCCCCGGATAGCATTCTACATTTGGTAAATCTCCGAATTCTTTTTTTATTTTAATTTTATTGTTTAGTAAATTATTGGCTATAATTAAAGTTGATTCCAGTCCTTCATTAATATCGGCCTTTTTTAGATCATCCTCGTCCAATCTCGAAAAAAACCGCAGCCCTTTAACAATTTCAGCAGTCCTGGTAGCACCCTCATTAATGCCTTTTATTAAATGCCTGATCTCTGAGGTGAGGTAATCAAAGTCTAATCCTTCCTTATATTCTTTTATTTGCTTTAGTTTTTCAGCATTGGGAACATCGGATACCCCTACATTTTCAATTATTACCAGGGCCTCCAATACCATTTCAATATCCCGTTTTAAAGGATTGATGTTTGAAGTGACAAAATTTATTGGGTTATTGATCTCATGGGCTATACCGGCAGTTAACTGACCCAGAGATGCCATTTTTTCAGATTCGACCAACTGGGTTTGTGTTTGTTTTAAGTTTTCAAGTGTACTATTCAGTTCCTGGTTGGATTCACTTAATTCAATTGTGCGTTCGTTTACCTTTAATTCTAAAACTACGTTTTGTTCCCGAACAATCTTTTCGTTTTCCTGCAATACCTTTAAAGTTTCTTCCTGTGATCTTTCTTTCTCCGCTTTAAAAATATTTATTCTATCAGCCAGCGCGAGGGATAACAAGATAACTTCAATAGCCGCACCTATTGGCATAGTATAATTGGTGTAACTGTTATAAGGTAATATCCCCAAATTACGCAATACAAATAATACTATTCCAGCAAAAAACATGGTCCATGCCAACAGAAAAAACTTCGCTGGCCTGTATCCCTTCAGCGAAAGCTTGATTATAACAATATAAGTACTAACCGTTACAAATAATGCACTAACATCAGTCATTCTGTAACTGACAAGTGCATGGCCTAAAAGTCGTACAATGATTGTAAGCGAATATAACAGGATTATAAACTTAAATACTTTGCTCATTATCGGCATTCTTTCTTTGATCCCTAAAAAAGATTGCGCAAATAATGAAAAAGCAATACCTCCCAATGCATTAAATATAATTATCCCCATATTAAATAGCACCGGGGAATTTGGAAAAATAAAACGGTAGGTATAGCCCGACAATGAGGTTTGGGTGAGCGCTATAAACAATGCGTACAATACATAGTACAAATAGCTGACATCTTTAGTTGAGATAAACACAAAAGTGTTATAAAGTATCATGACTAATAATATCCCCATCAGCACACCCCACAGCAGGTCTCGTGTAAGTTTAGTTTCTGCAATTTTTTGCGGCGTACCTAATACCAATGGCAAAACCATCTGTTCATTGCTTTGAACTTTAAGATAAAATGTGGCTGTACCGTGTTTAGGGATTTTAACATCAAAAAGAAAATCCTGATGCTTGTATTTTCTTTTATCAAAAGAAGTACTATCGCTTAATTTTTCTGAGTTATATATGCCATTAACAGGATAATAAAACTCGCATACATCCAACGTGGGATAGTCAAGACTAAGCAAAAGCTGATTTTCTGAGCTTTCATTATTAATCGTAAATTGTAACCAAAAAACCGATGTGCTTAATTGCAGATTAGGAACTTGGGTGTGTGACTGGATAAATCCGGAAGACTTTTGCACTGAATTAAAATCAAGATGCTTAGTGGGATCTTCCAGAATAGACACATTTTGACCAATAACTATATTATCTCCTTTAAAAACTATGACGTTTTGAGCAATTCCTTTAGTTAAGAAAAGAATTTGAAGCAGTAATAAGCTTAAGTAAAAATTTTTCATATTGGCAGGAGAAATTTACGCATAAGATTTGTCAATCTATGAAGCAAATGGTTCAGGTGTTTTATCGCTGATAATTTCATCCAGATCGACATAATATCTTCCAGAATCATGAAACTGATCCAATAAAATTCGACGGCAAACATCAGTTGTAGCTGCTCCGCCCAAGGTGACAGATGATGCTAACTGGGGCCATGTATTAATAGATTTTTTTACTTCAAGCATTGATGCCTTTAATCTTGTTGACATAGTATCGGCTCCAATCATTTTAAGTATGTAAGGGATTTTTTTTTCATTTGTAAGATCCTTAATGCTATCAGGATCAAGCCCATCCGCAAGCCCATGTAAAATGGCTCTTTTAGGCTCCAGGTCAAAACGTTCAATATCCAGCATTCCCCGATCGTTTGTATCCATTATAACAGGTATCTGAAACTCGCGGGCTTTAAATCGGCTTGCTATTTTAATGTCTAATCCGTCACAAACTTCAATAAACAAATCTAACTTATCTCCTCCCAGAAAAAAATCATCCATATTACCTTCATGCAGGCCGTCATCAAATATCTTAACATTTAAAAATGGGTCAATCTCCAATATTTCCCGTGCTGCTATAACGGTCTTATTTAGTCCCAGGTTATGCACACCGGTTCTGATTCGGTTTAAGTTACTAAGTTCGGCTGTATCAAAATCTGCTAATCTGAGTTCTCCGCAAGTACGCTCCATAGCCATTGTTAATGCGATAGATTGCCCTACCGACAATCCAACAATTCCAATTTTCTTTGTTTTGAGCTTACCTTGTTCTTCTTTGGTTATCTTGTTTCTGTTCCTGTTTGTTCGTACTTCAATAAATTCTTCTTCATCCAATAGATGTACCAATCGCTGATTCCATGGATAATAAACCCACACACCGTATTCTTCAATTGCTTTTCCGGCTAAATGTTTATTAATACGTTCGGGATATTCATCTTGCCCGATTGTTATAGAAGGGTTTTGACTCTTAATTAATTCCTGCAACTGGCCGTATATTTCATCGCAAACAAATGTGATTTTATAATCTTTGAATAGCGCGTTGAATGTTGCTTTATCCTGGAAATTATCTAACCTGAGTATGGTAGGTTTATGAACATCTTTTGTATTCTTAAAATCTGTCAGAAAGCTTGATAGGATATTCATAATTGGTTTTTAGATTATGATATTTGTAATAATGTGGTTTAGCCGATTAAATAACCAGACTTTAGAAGAAGGTAGGTTTCTTTTCAACAATTTTATTTTTCAGGTAAGTTTGAGATGCTGATTCTATGGCTTGAGATAAATTCCACTTATCAAGATTAGGGATCCGGAGTTCAAAATCAATGGTAATTTCCTTGTTTTTCAATTCATTTATTCTCAAATTATCAGGATTTTCCCTCATTTGAAAAATCAAGGCCTTATCTTCCTCAAGGGCTTTGCTTAAAGTAAAAACCTCATTCAAAATCATTGCCGTTGCAATCAGATCCAGCTTCGGATAATAAAAGGTTCCCTTATTGCCTATACTCTCTATCAACACCATGCCACAATTCACAACCGGCGTTACAGTATAAGGAGCACATAATGCAAAGAGCGACTGTATACCAAGCTGCGATGAAATTGCAACAAGGGTTCTTATCAGCAAAGGAGTTCCTATGCCATATCCTGCAAGTTTCTGCGAATTCCATAATCCGCAGATCTCACCGGTTCCATATTGGGCATATCTCCAAACCAGGTCATGGACAGAAGGATCCAATGCACCGGTGGCCTGTTCTATTGGCAAAGGTCCGGTCCCGCCGGCTACATGTACTCTTGCACCGCCAAAAACTTCCTTCCCATTCAATGATTCTACAATAATTACAAAAGCATCCGGGTTCTTTGCCCATCCATTTTTAGATGAAGTAACTTTTGTGACGCCAATGCTGGTTAAAACCTCGGTATGTCCCTGAATAAACAATTCACAGGTTTCAGGCTCATCAATTGCTCTGAAAGCCCTAATCCTTACTTCTGGTTTTCCCTTTTCTAACTCGTCCCCCATTAATAATGCCTATGTTTAATTATAACGGACGAAGTTAGCATTAGTTACAAAAGCGTATTTAATAATTGTTTCTTTTGCGTTTTCGATGTAATGAAAAGCGTACAATCTTTCAATTAATGATTTGCGTGTAAGTTTATTATATCACTGCCGGGCATCAGAATGTCGTGTTGGTTTTTATGTATAAGTTAAAACGATTCATAATTATTAACTTTGCAATAAATTAGTGTGAATTCGGACGGTATGGCAGCAAAAAAAATAAATATACTTTATGTGGATGATGAAGAAAACAACTTGCTTTCTTTTAAGGCCACATTCAGGATAAAACACCATGTATTGACAGCACTTAGCGGAGATGACGCCTTAAAGATCTTGTCTGCCAACCAGGTAGATATAATTATTACTGATCAGCGCATGCCACAAATGACAGGCGTTGCGTTTTTGGAAAAAGTAATAGAAAGTTTCCCCGATCCAATAAGAATCCTTCTAACGGGTTATGCCGATATGAGTGCGGTGGTAGATGCAGTTAATAAAGGAAAAATATTCCATTACGTGACCAAGCCATGGAACGAAGAAGAGCTAGATATGACTATAAACAGGGCATATGCAAAGTACCTTGAAAAAGCACAATTGAAGGATTTGAATGAAAAGCTGGAAGGGTCAAATGATCAATTGGAGTTTTTGTTAAGACAAAAGCTACTTTCTTAATGCTCCAAGGTAATAAACTTTACCTGGTTGATATTTGCAGTGCAATTAAATGACTAAGCACTATGGCAAGTATATAAAGCGTCGATCATTTACAGGGAAGCCCGTCTTGTATAATAAAACGGCACTTCAATATGTCTTTTCGAACTTTCAAGAATCATGCCCGCCGCAACGGTACCCATGTATTTAAAATCGGTAGATATGGTGGTGATACCATTTAATATTACCTTTTTAATAGGTGTTTCGTTATACGATATCACACCCACTTCTTTACCAACTTTAAATTTATGCTCCATAATTCGCTCCAATAATATAACCAGGTCATCCTCCATCAGGTTAATGAAAACTTCGCCTTTATTAATGGGTGCTATGCTAATGTTGTTTACAACCTCATGGTTAAATGCATATTGTTGGCAAAAGCGTTGAAATCCATTAATTATTTCAACAGGGAAGTAACTTTGGTCAGGAAAAATCAGCCTTAACGTATGGTACTTGCTTAATTGTGCCCTCGCCTGGTAAAGTGCTTCAAAAATATCCTTCTCGAAATTTTCGAAAACCACACTGTAGTCACCTTCTATACCGGCAATATTTTTATTCAGCAAAATTAATTTGTCTTTGGGTATTGCGTTGATGATCTCGTGCGCATTTTCTCCGCCTTCAATAAAATGAGGGATGATAACAAAATGAGAGTATTCCTGCTTTTTTGACTGCAGCAGTTTTTTGAATAGTTTAAAATCGTTATTATATATATAAAAGTCTATTGCCACATCATCGCCCAAAGCAGCCACTAAAGCATCATAAATTATTTTTTTATGTGCACTTAATTTATTGAATAATAAAAAGATTCTTAATTTTTGACGAAAATCCATATTGGAAATACAGTAGCCTTTGCCGGGAAAAGAATTTACCACACCTATTTTTTTAAGGTGACGATAACTTTTTTGGATAGTATCCCTGGAGATATCAAACTGGTAACTAAGCTCATTTATGGAAGGAAGCAGATAATCCTTTTGAATAACAGCCGCCTCAATTGCATTAACAATAGAATTGGCTAATTGTAAATATTTTGGAGTTGCAGAATATTCGTCAATTTTTATAAAATCAAAAAAAGTTAACGGTTTCATCAATTTGCACCTGGTTATAAAACTAGAAATAAAGTAATAATACGACTATTCTTTTTCGCACGGCAATTAAGTTATATTATACTCAGGGCAAACGCATCCGAAAAACTACCGAATTTAATGCGTCTGCCTCAGGACTTTGGGTCTTTTCCGATTCTCGGTCTCCAAAATAACTATCTTTATATGTAACCTTAATCAGTTACCGGTAGTCAGAGAGGTATACAGATGCAAAGCAAGCTTTCAGATATAGAGTTGATACAGCAAACCTTGTCGGGCAATCAGTCGGCTTATGCCGATTTGGTTAAACGGCATCAACGGTTTGTGTTTACACTTGCTATGCGTTTTGCAAAGGGCAGGGAAGATGCGGAAGAAATTGCACAGGATTGTTTTATAAAAGCCTACCGTTCGCTGGCATCTTTCCAGGGTCAATCAAAATTCACCACATGGCTGTACAGTATTGTATATACAACCGCTATGACATTTTTGCGAAAGAAAAGGTTGGATACTGATTCCATTGATGATGAAAATACCTACATACAGGTAGAAAATCAATCTTCGGGATATGACGTTAACAATGCAGAAACTAAATCTAGGTCTTTTTACCTGAACCAGGCAATCGGCCAGTTGTTACCTGATGATGCGGCTATAATAACTATGTTTTACCAGGGCGAGCAATCGTTGGAAGAAATAGCAAGGGCGTTGGGGATGGAAGCAAATAATGTTAAAATAAAGTTATTCAGGGCGCGTAGGCGTTTAAAAGAAAAGCTTGAACAAAATTTAAAAAACGAGGTAAAAGAACTGATATGAATAACATAGAAGAAATACTTTGGAACTATATTGATGGAAATTGCACAGCAGACGAGCAAAAAAACATCAGCGCACTTATTGAGCAGGATGAGGCTTACAAGCTAAAATACCAGGAACTGTTACTGCTTAATAAAGAATATGCAGCAATAGAACTGGATGAACCGCCTATGGCCTTTACTTATAATGTAATGGAAGCCATCAGGACTGAGAATGCGCAACAACCACTTAAGGCGGCTATCAATAAACGCATTATTATGGGGATATCTATGTTTTTTGTACTTACCATCGTGCTTTTGCTGGTATATACTTTGGCAAGTGTCAATTGGTCAGCAGGGGATGTTTCGGCAAATATTCCCTCAGGGTTTAAAATGCCGGATATAACAAGTTATATAACCAAACCGGTGATGATGGGATTTTTGTTTTTTGATGTGGTATTAGGGTTGTTTTTATTTGATACCTGGCTTCGGAACAAAAGAGTGCTGAAACAGGCCTGATGTATGTAAAAAACAACAGACAGTTTGTATAAGTTTTAGTACTATGTCGGTGTCGTTTTATTAAATTATGCAAATAAGCTTAATTTAAATATTGTTGGTACAATAATTGTTGTTATATGGTAGACTGGTAATCCTACCAGTTCAATTGTGATAAGGTTTAGGTTGAAAGCCCCCAATCAGCAAGTGAGAGGGGGCTTTTATTTAACTGTTGTCACGTCCTAAGTGTAAACTAACTTAGTCTTTCAGACACAGGCTCAAATTCGATTTTAAATTCTGTCCCAACATTTTCAGTGCTCTCCAAGCTGATTTTTCCGCCAAGTATTTCAACCTGTGTTTTTACCATAAACAGTCCCATGCCTTTTCCTTCAATATTAGTGTGAAACCGCTTATATAAACCAAAAACCTGCTCGCCCTTTTTTTGGAGGTCGATGCCCATGCCATTGTCAGTAAATATTAATTCAATCTTATTTTCTATCCTGAAACTTTTAATTTCAATGAGGGTGCGAATTTGTGGGCGCCGGTATTTAACACTGTTGGAAATCAGGTTGTAAAAAATACTATATAAATAGGGCTTCATCGTCAAAAATGTATTGATCTTCGAAAAATCATACTTTATTTCAATATTGTTTTTATCGATCAAATCCTTTATGCTGATCTTTATATCGTTAACCAGTTCAGAAAAATGGACTAATTCTCTCGCGCCGCTTATTTGGGCTTTTATCTCTAAAATATGGTTAAGATCTTTTATAACATGATCAAGTTTTGTAACAGAGTTGCTTATCGCCCTATTAAGCATTGCTTTCTCTTCTGTACTTAGTTCCGAATCCTCCAATACCGTCGACGCGCCAATAATATTTGCGACTGGTGAGCGGAGGTTATGAGAAATGATATAGGAAAATTGTTCCAGTTCGGTATTCCTGAGCATCAGGTCGTTAACCATTTTTGTACGTTCTATTTCTCCCAGTTTTCTTTCTGTTATATCCTGAAATATCCCAAATAAACGAATAGGTTTTTTGTTTTCATCAGATTCAAATCTCGCTTCAGAACATCCATATCTCATCTGGCCATCCATACGAATGAACCTGAAATTGAAAGCGGCATTCTGAAAAGTTTTTGTGCTTTCCTCAATTACTGTTTTTACATAATTTAAGTCGTCAGGGTGAATAAGCGACAAAAATAAATCTATAGACGGTACAACTTCCTCTTTGTTTAATCCGCTTATTTTATACATTTCGTCCGACCAAAGTTCTGAATGATTTGCTAAATCAATTTCAAAATTCCCTATATGAGCTATTGACTGTGCCTCTTTTAGTCTCGATTCGCTATGTAAAAGATTTTTTTCGGCTAATTTCCTATCAGAAATATCTCTAAAATTGGACACTATGGCATTAATACCCGGCTCATGAAGCATATTGGTGAGTGTGCCCTCGCACCATATCCAATTACCGTTTTTATGTAGCAGTTGCCGCTGAAAATAAAAGGATTTACCAGGAGTTTTAAATATTGCAGTTCTGTTTTTTATAAAATCATGAAAATGATCCGGGTGAATGAGCTGAAGTGCCGATCTATTTTTAAATTCTTCGGGATTATATCCCAACACCTTGGTAATAGAGGGGCTGCTATACAATAATACTCCATCACGCGTAATAAGAACTTTCATATCTGTGCTGTTTTCAATCATCGCCCTGAATAGTTTTTCCTTTTGGACTACCAGGGCTTCTGCAGCTTTCTGTTTTTTTTCTATTTCAAATGCATCCAGCGCGAAAGAAATATCGCCCGTTACTTCCAACAGCAATGCGATTTCTTCTTTTTCAAAAAAATTGAGTTTCGTTGCATAGAGGTTAAAACTACCAATAATGCTGCCTGATTTACGTATTGGCAACACCATACAGGATTGAATCCCATATTTTGCTGCCAACGGTTTCCAGTTTTCTAGTTCGGGATCGTGCGTTATATCATTGCAAATATAATGTTTACCGGTACGCAATACTTGTTCCTGACGGCCATTGGTGTTGTAAAGCACATTGTTGAATAGCTGTATGTCTTCGCCAGGTATGCCATGTTGACTAACGATAGAAATTTTTTGGCGTTCCTTGTCAAAAAGGCCTATCCATGCCATTTCGAACTCACCGAATTTAACTGCTATACGGCAAGAATTGAAAAAAAGCCCATCCTCATCTCTTACAAGTACTATAGTCTGATTGATCTGGCTAATAAAAGTGTAAAGACGGTTGGCTTTATTTAATTTTTCTTCAGCTTCTTTTTGGATGGTGATGTCCTGTATTAATGACATAATGGAAACTACGTTTCCATCTTTATCTCTCAACACAGAATTGAACCATTCGCACCATATAATTTCCCCCCATTTGGTAATATTCCGGTGTTGCGTAGTGTTTCTTTGAACATATCCGGATATTAAATCTTCGGCTGCTTTGGTTGCTATATGTAAGTCTCCATTGTACACCAGGGTATAGCCGTTTATTTCGTTCGTTGAAAATTCCTTAAGGCTCCACCCGAAAATTTTTTCAGCCTGCTTCGATAATGCTTTTATATGCAATTCATTGTCCCACTCGATAAATCCTAGTGGGGCATTTTCTATATGAAAGGCTAATCGTTCGTGAGCAGCCTGCTCTTTCTTTTCTAAACAGTGTTTTTCAATTGAATTAATAACAGCCGAAGGCAACCTGTTCAGGCGATCTTTCAGGATATAGTCATAAGCGCCGTCCTTCATTACTTTCGCGGCGAATTCATCGTTCATAGTTGCGGTAACTAAAATAAAAGGCACAGTAATTCCGGCATCTTTTACCATTGTGAGCGCTTCATGCGAATCAAAAGCCGCAAGGGAATGATCTGATAATATTACA
>JAQBOU010000090.1 GCA_028287865.1 Mucilaginibacter sp.
CTTTATCAGTCTGTTACTAACAATATCAGTGATGGTAGATTTTCCTGCTCCTGACAACCCGCATAATTGTACTATCATAGGTTTATAAAAAGTAAGGATAAGTTCATTTTTTCCAAACGCAAAAAAACACATTCCAAGTATTATCTTATCGTGTGTATCAAACAAATTACCTTTCGAAAAACAAATAGTTGTTTTTTGACTCGCGCGGGCAGTAAATGTATTTTTTCGTTATGACTGAGATAAAACCAAAAGGTTTAATCCGATTTTAATTTTGGGGAGTTTTTTTTCAGCTTAAATAGAGGCCTTCTTTAGATTAAATATTGGCACTACACATATCTATTGTTGCTGTTGTTGCTGCTGCTGAATAATTTCCATATAACGCTGGTAGCTGTTTTTTGGAAATTCGGAGATAATGCTGGTGATATGTGCTTCTGTTATCTGTGCATCGTTATTATTTAAAACGTTTTCATCATCTACCGATACAGCAACCTCCAGCTTATGGTTGGATGAACCTTTGTAAACGCCTTTTACCGGTGAACAGTCAGAAAAATTACGGCCAACCGCCAGCCGCACGTGGGTTTCATTAGCGATGCAATTATTAGTTGGGTCAATGCCCAGCCAGCCATAATCCGGGATGTAGGCCTCAGCCCAGGCATGGGTAGCACCTTCGCCCCGCAAGCCATTACGCTTGCTGGTACAGATATAGCCGCTCACATACCTGGCAGGTATATGTACAAGGCGCAGCATTTCCATTAAAATATGCGCAAAATCCTGGCAAACACCAGCTTTAAGCTTCCATATTTCATCAAGTGTGGTGTCAACCGTTGTAACACCTTTAATGTATACAAAATTATTATACACATATTGGGAAAAACGAAGCGCTACCTGGTAAGGGGTATCATCTTTTTGTCTTTCACTGTCAACAATAGCTCTTAACTCTCTTAATCCTTCAAAATATTCTTGTTTTAAAAAATCGATATAAGGCACCATAAATTGCAAGCGTTTGAGGTCTTCCCATTGATGAGCAGGGAAAATATCATTTACGGGTGCTTCCCTGTGTTTGGTGGTTACCCAAACTTTCGAGTTGATGGTTAATACAGAATGCGGTTCGCTGTAAGTGAAGCTGCCAACTTCGTTTCCATAATAGTCAATATGAGTATCAACCAGGGGATTTCCAGTAATGGTAAGCTCCTGTTTTAAAACATCCTGGTACTGATCCTTTATCGGGAATAAGATGATCTGGTTTGCGCTGTCACGAACCTGACCCTCATAAATGTAACGCGTAATATGTTGTATTTCAAATTCGGGCATCTTTTTTAAATTAATTGATTCAAAAATTGAAAATGAAAGATTTTTAAATGCCTCTCATTTTCAAATCTTCAAATAACACATCTTCAAATTAAACTATGAATTTGCAAAATAGTGTTCATTAAGTGAATTTCCTATACCATAAAGCTCAGTCCGTATCTGTGTTAAAAATAAATGCAAACCTTCCTGTTCAATACTTTTTACAGAACTGTACTTGATCCGGCTTTGCAGCCTTCCTATCCTGAATGACATCTCCCTGAAATCGTCCAGGTTGCTATCATTCTTTAGCCTGTCAAAATAGCGCTGAATGTTATTTACCGAATAGATCACCGATCTTGGGAAATCGTTATTCAATACTACCTGCTCCAATATATTGGATGCCTCAAAGCCTTCGCGGTATGTTTTCAGGTAAAGCTCATATCCGCCCAATGAAAGCAGCAGGTGCTTCCAGTAGCTGGTATCGGTAAGCAGGTCGGGATTGTCACTTACGGAACCAAACTTGGCATCCAAAATATCAACCGACTGGATGGCCCGCTCCAGGTATTTACCAATATTCATAAAGCTCCGTCCTTCGCCACGTTCCATAGTGATCTCAACCGTTCCATAATAAAGCATTACCTGTTTTATCAATACATCCAGTACACTGATAGGATCATCGCGCAGCAAAGATTTTTCCAATCGTGGGTCTTTTACAGCATGGTAATATTCGTTAAGACACTGCCAAAGATCTTTGGGGATATGTTCCTGTACGCCGCGGGCATTCTCGCGGGCAAGGGTAATAATATTCAAAATGGAATTAGAATTACTTTTACCAATCACCATATATTTTAAAACTGCACGACTATTATTTTCAAGTTTTGCACTTTCGTCTTCATCTTCATCTCTTCCGGAAAATATCCTGATCACCGGTTCCCAGGTAAACTCCTGTACCGTATCCTGCGATGATGCATAATTTATTTTGAGCATCCGCAGCATACCGTCGCTACGTTCAATGTACCTGCTTAACCAATAAAAACTTGCTGCTACCCTGCTTAACATAAATTCTTTATTTCGGATATCGGATTTTCCATTTCGGATTTATTTTTTTTATTAATCATTGACCTTTATCCTTTTACCTTTAAACCTAAACTTACGCTAATACCCAAGTATCCTTACTGCCACCGCCCTGCGAGCTGTTTACCACCAGCGAACCTTCTTTAAGCGCTACACGCGTTAATCCGCCGGGAACTATTTCAATCCCATCCGGTCCGTACAATGCATACGGCCGCAGGTCAATCCGGCGTGGTTGTAATTCGCCCTGCATATAACATGGGGCCGCAGAAAGACTTATGGTGGGCTGCGCGATAAAATTACGCGGCTCTTTTAATATTTCCAGTTTATAGTCTTCAATTTCTTTTTCTGTTGCCGCATGTCCCATCAGCATTCCATATCCCCCGCTACCGTTTGTTTTTTTGATCACCATTGTATTAATGTTTTCAAAAACGTGTGCGCGCTCATCGGCATTACCCAATTGGTGTGTGGGTACATTTTTAAGTATCGGCTCCTCATTTAAATAATAACGGATCATCTCGGGCACGTAAACATAAACTGCTTTATCGTCGGCAACACCAGTCCCGATAGCGTTTACTATGGCAACGTTGCCTTTACGGTAAGCGCCCATAATACCGGCAACCCCCAACATACTCGACGGATTAAATACCAGCGGATCAAGATATTCGTCATCCACCCGGCGATAGATGACGTCCACCTGCTGCAGGCCGGTAGTAGTTTTCATATAAACTTTATGGTTATTAACCACCAGGTCCCGCCCTTCCACCAATTCAACCCCCATTAAGCGGGCCAGTGTAGTATGCTCAAAATAAGCAGAGTTGTATATGCCCGGGCTTAGCAGCACAATGGTAGGATTGTGGATTTGCCTGGGCGATAATGCAAGCAGATTTTTGTACAATATAGTTGGATACTCGGTAACGCTTCTGACCCCGCATTGCGGCAGCAGGTCAGGAAAAAGACGTTTAGTGATCTCCCGGTTTTCAAGCATATAACTTACTCCCGAGGGAGTACGCAGATTATCCTCCAGCACATAAAAGGTGCCATCATGGTCGCGGATGATATCAATGCCGGATATATGGACATAAATATCATAAGGCACCTGTAAATGATACATTTCCCGCAGAAAATGCGGGCAGGAATATATTATATCAATAGGTACAATTCCGTCATTGATAATAAACTGATTGTGGTAAACATCTTTTAAAAAGAGGTTAAGGGCAGTAAGCCGCTGTTTAATCCCTTTCTCCACAAACGCCCATTCTTCGGCAGTAATGATACGGGGAATAATATCAAATGGAAATATTTTTTCAATGCCTTCACCGCTGTTATACACAGTAAAGGTAATTCCCTGGCTCATGAAAAGTCGTTTGGCCAGTTCCTCTTTATTATTGAGATCATCGGCTGATTCGCCCGAAATATATTCAATAACCTTACGATAATGGTCGCGCACATTGGCATCCAAACCATACATTTCATCCCAAACGCCATTAATTGGGTTGTATTTGTCAAAATAAGCTGATTCCTGCATCGTTAAATAAGATAAATTAAACCAGTTACTTTTAAAAAACGTAATTTATGAAGTGTTTTTAGATAAAAACGAATTATTTATCAAAATTTTAGGAAATTCTTAATTTATTTCAGTTCTAACGTGAAACTTTACAATTTTTTAAAGCAAAAATACGGCATTTATCGGTTAAAACTAATGCAAAACGTTATGTAAACTTTAAGCATAGGATCAGGAAGCGCTTCCTTAGTTTTTTTTGCAAAAGCCGATCCCATTCCCGATGTCCTGCCGATTGTCAAATAGTTTCCGGTAATTTCCACGCTTAAAGTTAAGCT
Organism: Mucilaginibacter sp.; assembly: GCA_028287865.1. Lineage (GTDB taxonomy): Bacteria > Bacteroidota > Bacteroidia > Sphingobacteriales > Sphingobacteriaceae > Mucilaginibacter. The sequence continues at coordinate 4,198 of JAQBOU010000090.1, forward strand.
AAAGCTTTATTATTTTTATTATAAATAAAGTATCTTGCCTATATCTAACTAATACAATGTTTGACATTTGCTGCATAGGCCACATCACGTCTGACAAGGTGGTTAACGCCGAAACCATTAAATACATGGCCGGCGGCACTGCTTTTTATTTCGCTAGTGCGGTTAATAACCTCGATCTTAAATTTTTATTGGTTACGGCCCTTGCCCCGGACGAAATGCATTATGTAGCCGATCTTCGGAATAAAGGAATTGAAGTAACCGTGCAGTCCAGTGCTCATACTGTTTATTTTGAAAACATCTATGCTGAAGACCAGGACCAGCGAACGCAAAATGTATTACAAAAGGCGGATCCGTTCGCGTTTGAAACATTAGATAACATAAATGCTAAAATATTTCACCTGGGGCCTTTACTGGCAGATGATATCAGCACGTCATTAATCAAAATATTAGCCGCCAAAGCACGCGTAAGCCTGGATGTGCAGGGATATTTGCGCAAGGTTATAAACAGGAAAGTGCACGCCACTGACTGGCACGATAAAAAAGAAGCACTGCAATACATCCATATATTGAAGGCGGACGTTGCTGAATTAAAGGCCTTAACCGGCTGCAACGAGGTAAAAGAGGGAGTAAAAACTTTAGCAGATTGGGGAATAAAGGAAATAGTTGTCACCAATGGCAGCCAGGGATCAATGATCTATAATGAAGATATATTTTATAATATACGCGCCTATAAGCCCGGAATTGTAGTTGATGCCACCGGCTGTGGAGATACCTATATGGCCGGATATTTATACCAGCGCATAAAAAGTATAGACATACAACAAGCCGGCGAGTTTGCCTCTGCCATGGCAGGACTAAAAACAGAAACATCCGGGCCATTTTGCGGAACAGAACAAGATGTACTGAAATTTATGATGACGCACCAATAAATTATTTTAAAGTATGTTTTATTTATCTGCAGACTTTTCGATTATCTTTTTATTAATCCTTTTTATCAATCCCGGGCCTTCATAAATAAAACCGGTATAAAGCTGCAGCAACGATGCACCTGCATTTAATTTTTCAATCGCATCTTGGGGCGAGTGAATACCGCCCACGCCTATGATTGGAAATGAGCCCTTTGATTTATTATTTATATAGGTGATCACTTCAGTTGCGCGGTTGGTTAAAGGTTTTCCGCTTAAACCGCCTGTTTCGTTCTTTAATTCACCTTTTGACGTTAATCTCTCCCTGCTGATAGTAGTATTAGTTGCGATGATACCGGCAATGCCTGTTTGCTGCACTATTTCAACAATATCATCCAACTGTTCGTTAGTCAGATCAGGCGCTATTTTTAATAAGATAGGTCTGCTGATGCCATTTTTTAAATTTCGCTTTTGCAGCGTATTCAGCAGTTCCATTAACGGTCCTTTTTCCTGCAATTCGCGCAAACCGGGTGTATTGGGCGAACTTACGTTTACCACAAAGTAATCAACTACATCAAATAAGCGGTCAAAACATTTTATGTAATCATTAACGGCCTCTTCATTGGGTGTAATTTTATTTTTACCGATGTTGCCGCCAATGATCAGCCCCTGCTGTTGCTTTTTAGCATTCCGGCGAAAAGCTGCTATCCGTTCGGCAACTACATCTACCCCCATATTATTAAAACCCATGCGGTTAATCAATCCGCCATCCTCAGGCAGCCTGAACATACGCGGCTTGGGGTTACCTGCCTGCGGCAATGGGGTTACTGTTCCCACTTCAACAAAACCAAAGCCCATATCAGCCATTTCGCCCATCAGTTCACCATTCTTATCAAAGCCAGCTGCCAGGCCTACCGGATTTTTAAACTTAAGGCCAAAAACCTCCTTTTCCAGCTGGATATCTTCAAAATTCCATAGCGCACGACTTAACGCTGCACCGCCGGGAAACCGGTTAAAGCGTTTAAGATTAGCAGTAACAAAATGATGTACTTTTTCCGGATCGAATTGAAAAAGTATGGGCTTAAGCAAAAAATACATAGCCGCGAAGTTATGAGTTTTAGTCCATAGTCGATAGTCCGCAGACCGCAGCCAAAAATTTTTAGCCAATTATATTTGTAACAGATTTGCTAAATTGAATTTGCAAATTCAAAAGAATATATATTAGCGCAAGACAATGATCGCCATCATGGATAATCAAAAAAACCATGTATGTCAACTGCTAACTATCAACTGAATATAATCTATGAAATCAACCACCAACCGCCGTAATTTTATAAAAAATGCTGGTGTCGGCGCACTGGCTACAATGGCTTTACCTCAAATTGTTTCGGCTGCTATAGCAGGAGAAAAAAATAAAAAGATCAAACTAAATCAAAATGACGTGATCCTTTTCCAGGGCGATTCTATAACCGATTGGGGCCGCGACCATGCTAAATCAGCCCCAAATGAGACCGGCACATTGGGAACGGGTTATGTTTTGTTAACTGCCGGACAACTACTGCTTCAAAACCCCGGCAAAGCGCTGCAAATTTACAACAAAGGCATTAGCGGCAACAAGGTTTACCAGCTTGCCGAACGCTGGGATGCCGACTGCCTTGCATTAAAGCCAAACGTTTTGAGTATCCATATAGGTGTAAATGATTATTGGCATACGTTAACCAGCGGATATACGGGCACCATTGAAAACTACATCTCCGATTACCACAAATTGCTCGACCGTACCAAACAGGCATTACCCGATGTTAAATTGGTTATTTGCGAACCCTTTGCCGTAAAAGGTGTTAAAGCTGTGGATGACAGATGGTATCCAACTTTCGACCTGTTCCGAAAAGCTGCGCGCGACATTGCAACTGAATACAACGCTCCGTTTGTTCCTTTCCAGTCGGCTTTCGATAAGGCACTGGAATCAGCTCCCGGGAATTACTGGACTATTGACGGTGTACATCCAGCCATACCAGGCGAAGCTTTGATGGCCCGTATGTGGATTGAGGCAGTGCGGGATTGAGTTAACTGGTCATTATTTCATTAGGTCATTATGTCATTGCTTTGTTGAAAAACCTTACAAAACATACTATACCGGATGACTTAGTGACCAACGACCTGCTGACTTTTCACCTTAAAACCGTATCTTTGCAGCAAATGATTGCTATTAATAACCTTACGTTCGAGATTGGCGCGCGGGCCCTGTATGATGAAGCTAACTGGCATATAAAACCGGGAGAAAAAATTGGCCTTATCGGTGCAAACGGAACCGGAAAAACTACCCTTTTAAAAATTATTGTTGGTGACTATTCCCCAACATCTGGTACTATATCAATGGCTAAGGATATTGCCATCGGCTACCTTAACCAGGATCTGCTCTCCTACTCGTCTGATAAAAATATATTGCACGTGGCAATGGAGGCTTTTGAGCGCCAAAACCAGCTGCATGATGAGATTGAAAGGTTACTCCAAAAACTCGAAACCGAATATACTGAAGATCTGCTGCATAAATTAAGCGACAAACAGCACGAATTTGAAGTACTGGACGGTTATAGTATTGAATACAAAGCGCACGAAATTTTAGCGGGTTTAGGTTTTAGCGAAGCTGATACCCACCGTAAATTAAGTGAGTTTTCGGGCGGATGGCGCATGCGCGTGATGCTGGCTAAAATATTATTACAGGCACCTGATATTCTTTTATTGGATGAGCCTACCAATCACCTTGATTTACCCTCCATCGTATGGCTGGAAGATTATCTGAAAGCTTTTGAAGGTGCGATAGTTATCGTATCGCACGACAGGTGGTTTTTGGATAAGGTAATTAACCGCACCGTTGAGTCCAGGAAAGGCAAGCTTAACGTTTATGCAGGAAATTATACTTTTTACCTGGAAGAAAAGGCACAACGCGAAGAAATACAACGCGGCGAGTTTAAAAATCAGCAATCAAAAATACGTCAGGAAGAACGTTTGATCGAACGTTTCCGCGCAAAAGCATCCAAGGCAAAAATGGCACAATCGCGTATTAAAATGCTGGATAAAATGGAGCGTGTGGATGATGTGGATGATGACAACCCATCGGTAAATTTCGCCTTCCGCTTTTCAAAACAGTCTGGCAGACACGTGGTAACTTTGGAGAATATCACCAAAAAATACCCGGCCATCGATATTTTAACCGGTGCCGAAGCCGTAATTGAAAAGGGAGATAAAATAGCGCTGATAGGTGCCAACGGGAAAGGTAAGTCGACCTTGCTGCGTATTATTGCAGGGGCTGATAAAGAATTTACCGGCAAGGCGGAAACAGGGCATAATGTTACACAAACATTTTTTGCCCAACATCAGCTGGAAGCACTTCATTTAGAAAATAATGCATTGCAGGAATTGCAGTCCTTCGCTCCAAGACATAGTGAAACCGAGCTGCGTACTATATTAGGCTCTTTTTTATTTACCGGCGACGATGTATTTAAAAAGATAAAAGTATTATCAGGAGGTGAAAAATCGCGGGTTGCCTTAGCTAAGGCATTAACAGCTGATGCAAACTTCCTGGTACTGGATGAGCCTACCAACCACCTTGATATTGCCTCCGTTAATATATTGATCCAGGCCTTACAACAATTTGAAGGTACATTTATCGTTGTTTCGCACGACCGTTATTTCTTAGACAACATAGCAAATAAGATCTGGTTTATTGAAGACCAGCATATAAAACAATATCCGGGTACTTACGCCGAGTTTGATGTGTGGAACGCCAAACGCAAACTGGAACCTAAAGCAGCAATCCCTGCTCCTCAGCCTAAAAAAGAAGAAAAAAAAGAACCTGCGCCGGCAGCTAAACAGCAGTCGGAAAATAAGTTTCAGCAGCTTAAAAAGCTAAACCAGGATTTGGCAAAGATGGAAGAGCAGATAGCTGATCTTGAAAAGACTGTTAAACAAATGGAAGCGCAATTAGCCGACGAAAAGCTTTACAATGACCTGGCCAAAATGAAAGAGCTGAACAGCACTTACGATATAAAGAAAATGGAACTCGGCCACGTTCAGCTTAAATGGGAATCGCTTGCTGAACAGATAATGGAACTGGAAGCGTAGTTGATTTCGGAAGTCGGATGTTCGATTTAGGATTTGTTATTTCGCAATCGAAAACCTTTTTAAACTATGAAAACTGTTATTGAAAGGTTTTTGGGAACTTATCCCAGGTGTTATGCTAAGACACCCGAAGCATGCGGCCAAAGGCCTCTGAACTCACCATTCGACGGGGTTACCCGTGACATGTTTGTTTTGGGTGTCATGCTAAGGCACTCGAAGCATGTGTGGTGGACTCTCCAGAAGCTTAGCATGCGGGCAAAGGCCTTTGCGCTCACCCTTCGAGTGTTTTTGTTTTTCTGTGTCCTTATCAACCTGTTTTTTTTAAGTTCCCATTCTTTTGCTCAATCTACCTATGACAATGCCGTTTTTTATCACGAAATAAAAAGCGTTGAATTTTATAATACAGTAAAGCAATCCTCATTCCCAATTATCACCCTGGGTACAAGCGAAAAAGTTCAGCTGGCATTTGACAACCTGCAGGGTGGCACACAAACTTACTATTATACCCTTGAGCATTGCGATGCCAACTGGAATTCGTCCAACTTATCTACCGCCGAATACCTGCAAAGCTATACTGAAGATAAAATAACCGATTACAGCTATTCTACCAATACAGTTCAAAAATACACGCATTACCAGCTTAAATTGCCCAACGAAAATATTACGCCCAAAATTACAGGCAATTATATTTTAAAGGTTTACGAAGATGACGATCCAACGAAACTGGTATTAACCCGTAGGTTGTATGTTGTTAGCCCCAAAGTTGCCATTACCGCTGAATTTGTCCAGTCGAATGATAATGCGTCCCGGCAGACCAATCAAAAGATAAATTTTACGCTCAACTATGGCAATTTGCGCATACAAAACCCTGGGAATGATATTCGTACCTTAATTATGCAAAACGCCCGGAGTGAAACCGCACAATTAAATACGCAGCCAACTTACATTCGCGGCACACAACTGATCTACAGTGATGTAAATACCAATGATTTTCCCGGCGGAAATGAATTCAGGCATTTTGATACCCGTAGCCTCAAGCTAAATACCGAACGCATTTTGCACATTTACCGCGATACAGCCAATACTGTTCTGCTACTTACCGATCCTGACAGGAACAACCCTAATTATTCTTTTCAATACGACTTAAACGGCGCTTTTTATGTGCTTAACCAGGATGGTACCGACCCGCGAACGGATGCCGATTATGCCCGGATGTTTTTTACTTTAACCACCAAAAAGTCGCCAAATGAAGGCACTCCATATATTGCTGGTCAGTTTAACGATTATAAGCTTGATGACAACAGCAAAATGACTTTTGATGCTACCAATAACAGGTATCAAACCACTCAGCTTTTAAAGCAAGGAGTATATGATTATACCTATGTATGGGTTGATAAAGCGGGAAAAACAGATGATTTTGCTTTAGAAGGAACTCATTTTGAAACAGAGAACGACTACCAGCTATTGGTTTATTACCACCCCGCCGGCGCCCGCTGGGACGAACTGGTAGGTTACCAGTTATTAAATACTACAAGAAAATAGCTCTTCAGCTATCGCCAATTTAATTTAGGTATTGTCAATTACCCCAGGCACATCTTATTATTTTAAGTATTTCTTGTGCTTATAATATATCTAATCAACCTAAACACCTTAAATAAATCGGCACAAATAAACTTATTATATTTTTTATAACATTCATAAAACTTTTAAAGCGGTTTTTGATTATAATAGAAATAATTTACCCTTTGAAAAAACTGTACCATTGGAACGATTTGGCCGGATAGCTCTTAAAACCATTCTTTGGATAATTGCGAGTATCATATTTTTGGTGCTGCTTATCGTAATTCTGATACAGGTACCCGCTGTTCAAAATTTTGCTAAAAACAAGGCGGTTACCTATATACAGGGCAAAATACATACTAAAGTGAAGATAGGCCATATCACCCTGGGCCTTCCAAAACTTATAGTACTGGAAGATGTCTACTTTGAAGATCAGAAAAAAGACACCCTTATTGCAGGCGACAAGCTTAAACTTAATATCAGCCTTTTAAAACTGCTTAACCATAAATTAGAGATCAATGAAATTAACCTGGAAGGCATTACTACCAACATAAACCGGGGCGCCGACAGTGTTTTTAATTTTGCTTACATATTAAAGGCGTTTGCAAGTCAACAAAAACAACCGGTAACGCCCACGGATACTTCATCAGCCATGAAGTTTTCTGTAGATAAGATCATACTAGATAAGATAAATGTTTCTTATAAAGACGCCATTAGCGGAAACAATGTAAAATTTTTATTGGGCCATTTTGATACCCGTATCAAAACCTTTGATATGGATAAGATGAAATTCACCATTCCAAAGATCACACTTTCGGATATTGACGCCCGCATCATTCAGTCGGATATAACAACCAGCGGAACAAAAGTAATACCGGTAGATACTACTACCAAGCCCGTCAGTATGTCGCTTAGCTTGGGGACCATTGATATATCCAAAGTAAAAGTTGATTACAAAAGTTCGCAGATGAGTACCCAAGTGGGCCTGGGTAAGCTTTTAGTGGAGATGGATAAGATCGACCTAAAAAATCAAAACGTGGGCATCAAATCCATTGAGCTGGATGACACCAAAGCCGGTTTAGCTTTTGCAAAACCCGAATCTGTAAAAACAACAATTGTAAAAGCGGTTAAAAAGCTGGATACCCTGGTTGCATCGCCTAAAAGCGCAAAAGGGTGGAATGCAAAATTAGGGAAGATCAGCTTTAACAACGATAACATTAAATATGATAACAACGCGCAGAACCCTATAGCCAGGGGGCTCGACTTTGCTCACATGGATCTTCGCAACCTGAATGCTGACGTCCAAAATATTTCTTACAGTCCTGATACGATTTCTGGAAGGATTAATTCATTCACATTTAGTGAAAAGAGCGGCCTGGTTATTAAAAAATTCCATACATCATTTTTATATGGCCCTAAAAGCTCGTACCTGAATGATCTGCTGGTTGAAACACCACAAACTATACTTCAAAAGCAATTACAGGTGAGCTATCCCTCAATTGCCTCACTAAGCAAAGACCTTGGACAATTGTATGTAAATGCAAACCTGGATGGCAGCCGGCTTGGATTAAAAGATGTGTTGCTGCTGATGCCAGCCATGAATACCATGGAGCCTTTTAAGCACTCTCCAAATGCGGTGTTTAAAATAGACGGAAGGGTAATAGGAAAAGTAAACGACCTGCGAATTCCTAACCTGGAAATCAGCGGGCTGAGCAAGACCCACATAAAAGCTTCGGCTATTATGAGAGGGCTGCCTAATATGAACAAGGCTTATTTTGATATTACAATTGACGACTTTAATACAGGCAGCGCTGACCTTGCAAAATTGGTACCGGCGGGAACTATCCCATCGTCGGTAAACGTACCTGCCAGTTTAAACCTCAAAGGCACGTTTAAGGGAAATATGAACAACTTTAATACCCGGCTGGGACTACGCACCAGCGATGGTGCAGTTGATTTAACCGCCAGGATGAAGAACGGCAATAAGAAAGCCTCTGCTTCTTATTTGGCCAATATAAAAGCCAATAATCTTAATGTAGGAGTGCTGACAAAACAGCCTCAAACCGTGGGCGCGCTTACCTTAACTGCCAATATAGATGGCACCGGCCTTGATCCTAAAACGGCTAGCCTGAAATTTAGCGGCGATGTAGTTAAAGCATACGTTAAAGGATATAATTACCAAAACTTAAGACTATCCGGCACGGCACATAATGGAAATTATACAGCCAAAGCTTCCATGAAAGATCCCAACATCAACTTTAGCCTTGATAGCAAAGCCGATATGAATAAAAAATATCCTTCAGTAAGTGCAAATTTAATGATTGATAGCATCAACCTGCAAAAATTGAACCTCACAAAAACGGCCATGACCTTTCATGGCAAGCTGGTTGCCAATGTACCAACTGCAAATCCTGATTATTTGAACGCGAAAATTCTTTTAACTGACATAATTGTCGCACAGCCAAAACAGGTAATTAAATTAGATACAGTAAGCCTTGTTTCAACTGCAACTGCCGATAGCAGTACCCTAAGGCTGAAAGCCCCCATGCTGAATGCGCATCTGGCAGGCAAGTATAAACTAACAGAAATAAGTGCGGCTTTGCAGGATGATATTAATAAATATTTCAATACAGGCTTAGCACAGGCAACTGTTAAAACGAAACCTAAGTATTCGCCGGAGCAATTTACCTTTGATATACATATAGTTAAAACCCCATTGGTGGCACAGTTTGCCCCAACATTAAAAACACTGGATCCGGTGCTGATAACCGGTAATTTCAACAGCCAAACCGGCGAGCTGGTAGTAAATGGTTCCATGCCAAAGATTGTTTATGGTACTGATGTAGTAAACAACATGAAACTTGCCATAAACACTGGCAATAATGCGTTAAATTACAGCTTAACAGCCGACGAGATAAAGGCTTCATCATCACTTAATCTTTTATATACCAGTATATCCGGCAGTGCACAGAACAACAAGCTTAATGTTAGCTTACAAATACGGGATGCAGCTAAAAAAGAGCGCTACCGCCTGGCAGGAGTCTTCAGTATTTTGCCAAACGAATACCAGTTCAGCTTTTTACAAAATGGATTGATATTGGATTATACACCCTGGACCGTAAATGCTGATAATGCGCTGGAGTATGGCAGCAAAGGCATATTAGCCAAAGATTTTTCTATTACCAACAACAACCAGGTGCTCAGCATAAACAGCGATACACAAACGTTGAACTCCCCTATCACTGTTAATTTTAAAAACTTCCGTATTGAAACGCTTACCCGTGCGGCCCAGCAGGATTCCTTACAAGTGGGGGGCGTTATAAATGGCGATGCTCATATCAGCAACCTTCAAACTTCGATGAAGTTCACCTCAGCACTGGATATTCACGACTTTAATTTTAAAGGCGATACACTTGGCAATGTTGCCATTAAAGTAAACAACCAAACGCAAAATGCGTATGCGGCTGATGTGAGCATAACCGGCAAAGGCAACCAGGTTAATCTTACCGGTTTATACTATACTACCCCGGCAAGCACATTTGATTTAAACCTCAACATTGTAAGCCTTAATATGAAAAGCATTGAAGGCTTTAGTTTTGGCAGCATAAGAAATGGAAGCGGCAATTTAACCGGGCAATTAAAAATAACAGGCACCACCAGTGCGCCGGTTGTGAGGGGCGATGTCCATTTTAATAAAGTTGGGTTTAATGTTGCGATGCTAAACTCGTATTTCACTATGCCTAATGAAAGCATCACCTTCAATAACGATGGTATCTTGTTTAATGATTTTACATTGATTGATTCGCTCGGCAATAAAGCAACGGTAGCCGGAACAGTCTATACTAAAACATTTACCGATTTTGATTTTGGGGTAGATATCACGGCAACCAATTTCAGGATGATCAACTCAACACAGGCTGATAACAAATTATATTACGGCAAGCTCTTCGTTGACACCCGGATAAAAATAAGGGGAGACATAAATAAGCCCATTGTCGACGCCAATTTAACAGTTAATGACAAAACCGACCTTACCATTGTACTGCCCCAAAATGACCCGGCAGTTGAGGACAGACAAGGCGTGGTTGAAGTTATAAACCCCAATGCACCGAAAGAAGATTCATTGTTATTAGCCCGCAGGCTTGATTCGCTCCGAAAGTCTGATCTTAATGGTCTGGATGTATCGGCAACCGTTAATATTAACAAAAATGCAAATTTCACTATTGTAATCGATCAAAGGAATGGCGATGTGGTACAATTGAAAGGTGAAGCGCATTTGAACGGCGGTATTGACCCCAGCGGAAAAACAAACCTTACAGGCACCTATGTTGTGGAGCAAGGATCATATAATTTAGCATACGCTACCGTTAAACGTAAATTTAACTTTAAAAAAGGGAGCACCATTACCTGGAACGGCGACCCTACTACAGCCGATATCAATTTAACAGCTATATACGTTGCAAATGTTCCGCCGATTGACCTGGTAAGCGATCAATCAACCGGTACAGATATGACCATGTATAAGCAAAAACTGCCTTTTAACGTTGATTTGAGTTTAAAGAACCAACTATTAAAACCAGATATAAGTTTTGATATTGTATTGCCAGACAGCAGTTATACGGTATCACCTGATGTGGTATCAACGGTAGATGCCCGATTATCACAAATCAGGCAAGATCCAAACGAACTCAACAAACAAGTATTAGGTGTTTTAGTATTGGGACATTTTATCGGCGGCAATCCCCTCCAAAGCCAGGGAGGCAGCACGGGCATTAACGGGGCTATCAGAAACAGTGTAAGCAGCTTGTTATCAGATCAGTTAAATAAACTGGCAGGCAACCTGATTGGCGGCGTGCAGCTAAGTTTTGGTCTTACTTCCGGCGCGGATTATTCAACAGGAGTTCAGCAAAATCGAACAGACTTGAATGTAGGTTTATCAAAACAGTTTCTCAACGATCGTGTAACCGTTACCGTCGGCAACAACTTTAACCTTGAAGGACAAAACCAGCCCGGACAGAAGACAACTGATATTGCGGGCAATGTTTCTGTAAACTATAAACTAACAAAAGACGGCCGTTATATGGTGCGGGTTTACCGCCGGGATGAATTTATAGTGGTAGAAGGCCAGGTAGTTGAAACCGGCGTTGGCTTTACGTTAACTTATGATTATAACCGCTTTAAAGAACTGTTTGCTAAAAAATCGGCACAGGAAAAAGCATTAGAGAAAAAATACAACCAGGACCAAAAAGAGAAAAAAAAGGAAGAAAAAGCAGCTGCCAACAAACCCGATTCAACGACCACGCAAGCACAGCCGGCTCAAAACAATTCTACGTCAACTAAATTATGAACAGATTTAGATATATATTTATTGTAATTACTGTTTTTGTAAGCGCCTGCAGTACAACTAAGTACCTGGCGCCCGGACAAAAATTATATACCGGCGCACAGGTTAAAATAACTGATAAAAATACGACAAAGAATGAATCCAAAGCGATAACCGGCGAAATGGCTGGATTGCTGAGGCCCAAACCTAATTCAAGTATTCTTGGATTAAGGGTTAAGCTTTATATATACGAAAAGACAAAAACCAACAAGAAAAAAGGGCTAAGGCATTATATAAATACACATTTAGGCGAGCCGCCGGTTTTAATAAGCACTGTCGACCTCAATAAAAACAGCGTTATATTGCAAAACAGGCTGCAAAATGAAGGCTATTTTTTGGCACAGGCCAGCGGAGATACGGTTGGTAAAAACAAAACAGCCAAAGCGATTTACAGCATTCAAACCGGTCCGGCCTATCATTACCGTAAAATTGTATTCCCAACAGAAAAGGATGATCTTGATACTGCTATTACAGGCACATCGGCACAAACGTTATTAAAAGCCGGCGATAAATTCAACCTGGATATCATAAAAAATGAGCGCATAAGAATTGATGCCATTTTGAAACAGGAAGGGTATTTTTACTATGCTCCTGAAGATCTGATAATGAAGTACGACAGTACGGTTGCCGGACATCAGATTGATATGTTTGTAAAAGTTAAAGATGCAACACCCGACCAGGCAAGGTGGATATATAAGATAAGGAATATTTATGTTTATCCTAACTACTCACTTAAAGATACTGCATTAAAACAGGATTCGGCCGTAAAATACCGCTGGTATAATGTAATTGACCCGCAAAATACAATAAGGCCCTTTACTTTTAAAAACTCGGTATTATTACATCCGGGCGATGTATACAACCGCACCGAGCATAATAACTCCTTAAATCGTTTTATGGAATTAGGGCCGTTTAAATTTGTCAAGAATCGTTTTGAGGATGTTACGCCTGATTCGGCATTAATGGATGTTTATTACTTTTTGACGCCGCAAAAAAGAAAATCCTTACAGGTAGAGCTGCTGGCCAGGCAAACGTCTGCAAACTATAATGGTTCACAAATTAACCTGAGTTTCAGAAACCGTAACACTTTTAACGGTGCTGAGTTATTTACCCTGACTTTGTTTACCAGTACCGATTTGCAATTTGGCGGCAGCAACAGGGGTTATAATGTTTATCAATATGGCATCGCGCCGTCAGTCTCCTGGCCACGATTTATCAGTCCTTTTAATTTCACAACTGACAATGCCTTTATTCCGCGCACAATATTAACAACCGGTTACACACTAATTCAACGTGTAAAACTATATACGCTAAATTCATTTAATGCATCGTGGGGATATCAATGGAAGCCAAGCCTCCACAAACAGCACACACTTGATTTATTGGATTTTACTTATGTAGATGCTGCCAATGTTTCCAAGCTTTACCAGGATAGCATTCAGCATACACGCAACCCTGCCCTGGCGCATGTAATTAATAACCAGTTAACATTTGGGCCAAGCTACAGTTACCTGTATACAAATACCACCGAAGATTACAGGACCAATAACTTTTACTACATGGGCAAAGTTAGCTTATCCGGCAATCTTTACGGTATTATTACAGGTGCTGATACCCCAAGAAGGGTAAGTAAAATATTTGGAACTCCCTTTGACCAGTATGTAAAGGTAGAGAACGAATTCAGGTTTTATCATAAAACAGGGCCAAACAGCAAAATTGCCGCCCGTTTAATGGTTGATGTTGGGTTACCTTATGGTAACTCTACTATTATGCCTTATACCCAGCAGTTTTTTATCGGCGGTCCGAACAGTTTAAGGGGCTTTCAGGCCAGATCTATAGGGCCGGGGGCATATAACCTGCCTGATGCACTTCGACAAGGCACTAATTTCTTACCAGACGAGTCCGGAGATATAAAATTAGAGGCTAACGTTGAATACCGGCCAAAGCTGTTCAGTATTGTTGAGGGCGCGTTGTTTGTTGATGCCGGTAATATTTGGTTATTACATGGAAATAAAGATCAGCCGGGCGCTGCTTTTGGCAAAAACTTCATTAACCAAATTGCGGCTGATGCAGGCTTCGGTTTGCGCTTTAATCTAAGCGTATTAATTTTACGTACCGACGTAGGCTTTCCTATAATTGAGCCAAGCCTGCCAGCAGGGCAGCACATTGTAATAAATCAGATAGATTTCGGAAGCTCAAAATGGAGAGGGCAAAATTTAGTGTTTAATCTGGCAATAGGTTATCCTTTTTAATATAACTCCAATCTATAAAGCAGCTAATTCTTAGAAATGACCGGCTTCACTACAGCCGGTTACAGACTTTAATATACCCATCTGTAACAATTATATTTTTTTGTTCTTTTATAGGGAAATTACCTATAAATTTTCCGTATTTTTAATTTGATATGCTGATTTAGTTTAACTTTATTCGCGACTGCTTATAATTGTTGATGTGCAGGTATCTCAAACCTGGTAAATATTTTAATAATCAACCTGTTTCTTAATGAATCAGTCTAAAAAAAATAGTGCAATAATATTTTCTGCGTTTTTTGTAATAATAGCCGGTTTGATTGTAATAACCGGCTGGATAGTTAATGTACCGATACTTCAAAGCATCATCCCCGGCTTTAGAGCCATGAAGTTTAATGCTGCTTTATGCTTTGTTTTCTTCGGCTGTACCCTGTTGCTAACACAATATCCCATCCCCAAATATGGCAAATTATTATTTCTTATGCTATGCATACCGGGAATTCTGATTAGTTTAATCACCTTATTTGAGGATTTACTTCATTTTGATACAGGTTTAGATCAGTTTTTTGTAATTGATAAAACGATACCAACTCATCTATTTCCTGTCCACGGACGTATGGCATTTAATGCCGCTATCAATTTTATTTTTCTCGGATTTGGCTTTTTAGGATTAACTATTAAAAACCGCATTTTTTCTGTAATATCCCAATACCTATTTCAAACGGTAGCTATTCTCTCATTTATTGCACTAATTGATTATTTATATGGGGCCACCCTATTCGGTGCGCTCTTTTTTGTAACTTCCATGGCAACGCAAGCCGTTATCCTCTTCCTGATCTTATCGCTAACAGCATCGCTTTTAAATCCTTCAGTCGGTATTGCGCGCCTGTTTACCGGGAAACAGGTAGGCAACCAAATGGCTAAAAGGCTTTTTACATTAATGATTTTAATGGTAATAGTTTTTGGATCAGTAAGTATGCAATTTCACGAACAGCATTTCCGGATGCTTTCAATAGAGACAGTTATTTCACTGCTTGCCATCAGTTTTTTATTGATCAGTCTGCTGCTTATATGGAATACGGCCAACTGGCTTAACAGGATAGATTCGCAGCGTTCTGATGCGGAAAAAAACATAATATTAATGAATGTCAATCTTGAAAAAATAGTCCGGAAAAGATCCGCCGAGTTTCAAAAAAGTGAGGAGAAATACCGCTCGCTCATTGAGCAGGCGTCTGATGCTATTTATGTATTGGACTTTAAGGGAGATTTTACCGATGTAAATGCCAGTATGTGTATAATGATAGGCTACAGCAGGGACGAATTACTGCAATTGAATATTAGAGATATAGTTGATCCCGAGGAGTTAAAGAGCGATCCGATAACAACAAACATTTACACAGGCGCATCCTTTGTACGGGAAAGAAGGTACAGGCATAAAGAGGGACGGGTGTTTGTTGCTGAAATAAACGTTAAGATGTTCACTGACGATCGTGTAATGGTTATTGCACGGGACATTACTTACCGTAAAAAAATGGAAAGCGAATTAAGAGAAGCTGAGCTAAAATTCAGGACAGTCGCCGATAAATCAATGGTAGGGGTATATATTGTTCAGAAGGGGAAATTCACCTATGTAAATCCGAGGTTTGCTGAAATTTTTGATTATGAGCCGGGCGAATTAACCAATACTTTTCCCCTGGAAATTATAATAAACGAAAGCCACCGGGCTATTACTACCGAACACGTAAGGAAGCGCATGGCCGGGGAGGTTGAAAGCGTCAATTATGAAACAATGGGAAGAAAAAGGGACGGCAGTACAAACTGGGTGGAATTTTATGGCAGCAGGGTGATAATTGGCGACGAACCAACAATTATAGGCTCAATGATTGATATAACAGAGCGAAAAAGAGCGGAAGAAGAGCTACGATCGTCTGAGCAAAAATATAAATTACTTTTCGAAAGTAACCCAATGCCAATGTGGATGATTGCCAAAGACGATCAAACCATAATTGCGGTTAACGACGCAGCTGCAAATCATTATGGTTACCAAAAGGAGGAACTTTTGCACATGAACACTAGATCGCTACGGGCTAAAGAAGATAATGAACAGCAATTGGAAGGTTATAAATTGGATTTTAATAATTCAACTGATTTTCGGGTAGTAAGGCATCTTAAAAAGGATGGAACGATGATGTATGTACAGTTAACTTCTCAGGATATTATTTTTGATGGCAGATCCGTGAGACTTTCTTTAACAAATGATATTACGGAAAAGCTGAAAGCGGAAGATTCCCTAAAAAAATCGGAAGCTAACCTGCAAACAATTTTAAAAACTACGGATACCGCTTATGCCTTATTTGATACTGATTTGAGGGTGTTGGAATTAAACCCAATGGCGATTGAATTTAATAAGGTGCATTATGGCCATGCGCCTAAAAAAGGTGATTTACTTGGGGACTTGTTTCCGCCCGACAGACTTTCGGAATTTAAAAAGTATGCAGAAGATGTGTTGAAAGGAAACAATATTAATTACGAAATTGGTTACCCTGTAGCTGATGGTAGCGTACGTTGGTATTATGTTAGATTGTTCCCTATTACTAATGATAATAAGGAAATATTGGGCATGCTGATGGGTTTATATGATATATCGGAACGAAAAAATGCAGAGCAGGATTTAAAAAGTGCTTATGAAAGAATACAAAACCATATCAATAGCATAAAAGATATGGCCTGGAAGCAATCACACCTCATCAGAAGCCCATTAGCCAATTTAAAAGGACTAGTAGCTCTACAGAAAGAAGACCCGAAAGACACCATCGTTTTTAACCATATTCAGAATGAATTGGACAGAATGGATACTATTATTATTCAAATGGCCGAAGAGGCAACAGGCCATGAAAAAAACCACCTGGCAGCCAATCTTAATAAAAAACCGGATCTTTAAAATTATTTATCGGCAGATACGGCCGTTATAAACATCTATGGCTGATAAGAAAAACAAAAAGGCGTCCGTCCTAAACAAAACTGCCGTCCCCTTAAAAATCATTGATTTGCACGAAGATGGCTTCCATCCTTTGATTGAGATATCGGTTTTCGGTAAACCATTTACCGTTGTGCTGGATACGGGTGCTTCAAAAACGGCATTTGATAAAGACACATTGATTAGTGCATTTGAGCACACAGTTCTTACTGTAAGCGACAGGCTTTCAACCGGGTTGGGCACCAACAACATGGCCTCATCAACAGCTATAATTAATGATCTTTATATCGGCAGTTTTTTGATTGATGAATTTGAAGTAGCGGTACTTGACCTCTCAACAATTAACATTGCTTACCGCCAACTAGGCCATCCTGAAATTTTGGGTGTATTAGGCGGTGATATATTGATGAAATATAAGGCGGTAATTGATTACGGGAAACAAACGCTTAAACTGAAAAGATAATAATACGAAAAAAGTCCCCTTTTTGAGGGAACTTTTTACTTCAATAATAAAATCCGTTTCCGGATTTTATTATTTTGTTGAATTTGAATTCTATGTATCTATTCTTGCGTATTTAGCATTCTTCTCAATAAACTCGCGGCGCGGGCCAACTTCATCGCCCATTAGCATGGAGAAAGTATGATCACATTCCGCAGCGTTTTCAATGCTTGCTTGTTTTAAAGTACGCCGGGCCGGGTCCATAGTAGTTTCCCACAATTGCTCGGCATTCATCTCACCCAAACCTTTATAGCGCTGTATATGTACGCTATCTTCCTTGCCGGCTCCTTTTAATTTTTGTACGGCAGCATCACGTTGTTCATCTGTCCAGCAATATTCAAATTCTTTTCCTTTTTTCACCTGGTATAATGGTGGTGAAGCCACATAAATATAACCGAACTCTATAAGTTCTTTCATATAACGGAAAAAGAAAGTTAAGATCAATGTGGTAATGTGCGAGCCATCCACATCCGCATCCGTCATGATCACAACTTTATGGTAACGAAGTTTGTTTATGTTTAAGGCTTTATCATCCTCGGGGGTACCAATACTTACACCAAGGGCAGTAAACATATTTTTTATTTCCTCATTCTCATAAATTTTATGCTCCATGGCTTTTTCGACGTTCAAAATCTTACCCCTTAAAGGTAATATAGCTTGAAATTCGCGGTTACGGCCCTGTTTAGCTGTACCACCTGCCGAGTCACCCTCCACCAGGTAAAGTTCACATAATGCTGGATCGCTGTTAGCACAATCTGCAAGTTTTCCTGGTAAGCCTGATCCGCCCATCACATTTTTACGCTGCACCATTTCGCGTGCTTTGCGGGCTGCGGCGCGGGCAGTAGCTGCAAGGATCACTTTGTTTACGATCATCCGCGCCTCTTTAGGGTTTTCTTCCAGGTAATTACCTAAAATTTCACCCACGGCTATATCCACCGCACCCATCACTTCGTTATTGCCCAGTTTTGTTTTTGTTTGTCCTTCAAACTGGGGTTCCTGCACTTTTACTGAAATTACGGCCGTTAATCCCTCGCGGAAGTCATCGCCGGTAATTTCAATCTTCATATTTTTAAGCAAGCCTGATTTATCGGCATAAGCCTTTAAGGTACGGGTTAACCCCCTACGGAAACCTGCTACGTGTGTGCCCCCCTCAATGGTGTTAATATTATTAACATAAGAGTGCACATTTTCTGAATAGGTATCATTGTACTGCAGGGCAAGTTCAACCGGGATACCCTGTTTCAAACCTTCAATATAGATAGGCTCGGGTATTAATGAAGTACGGGTACCATCCAGGTATTTTACAAATTCGCGTAGGCCACCTTCCGAATAAAAATCTTCTCCAAAAAATGTGCCGTCGTCATTAATTTCCCGTTCATCGGTTAATGACAGGCGGATACCTTTATTTAAGTAAGCCAGCTCGCGTAAACGGCCGGCAAGCGTATCATATTTATATTCGGTTCCGATAGTGAATATTTCAGGATCGGGTTTAAATATAATAGTAGTACCTCTTTTATCAGTCTCGCCTATGGTTTTAACATCATACATTGGCTTACCTTTTTCATACTCCTGGGTCCATATTTTACCTTCACGGTAAACTAATGCCGTTAAATGTGTGGAAAGCGCATTAACGCAGCTTACCCCTACTCCGTGCAAACCTCCGGAAACTTTGTAAGTGTCCTTATCAAATTTACCACCGGCATGTAATACGGTCATTACAATTTCCAAAGCCGATCTCTTTTCCTTGGTTGTAATACCTGTAGGAATACCACGGCCATTATCAGATACCAAAATTGAATTATCTTTTTGAATAACCACTTTGATGGTGTCGCAGTGGCCGGCGAGGGCTTCATCTATCGAGTTGTCAACAACTTCATATACCAAATGGTGAAGGCCTTTAAAACCTGTGTCACCAATGTACATGGACGGACGTTTACGAACCGCCTCTAAACCTTCTAAAACCTGTATATTATCTGCTGAGTAATTTGATTTGTCTTGATTTTCTTCGCTCATATTAGGGTTAAAACAACAACCTTCAAAAATACGAAAAATAGCCGGATTTTCCTCATTGTTAGTAAATATAAACCTGTGGAAAAGTGTTAAAAATGGGGAGGGAACGTGCAAATGTGCTGATATGCAGATGTGCAAATGAGGAAGGGATCTGCGAATGTGCCTGGGAGTACAATGTGATCGAGCAAATATCCTTCTTCTGTTTAATCTTACCCAATCTAAACCTCATTTCATCTGCATATTTGCATATTCGCACATGTGCACATTTACTTCATCCGCACATCTTTTTAAATTAGGATACTTGCGGCGAAAGCTTATATTTGTCAAAATTTTTTAAGATTAACCAATAAAACTCCTTGTGCTTGCGCGCAAAAACACGTAATTAAAAATGAAAACCACGGCCTCTATTTTTACAAAAATCACTTTAGGTGCATTACTTGCCGGGAGCATAGCCGCCTGCAACAAAACTAAAACCGACGACAAAGCTGTGGTAAATCCAGCTACTAATAAAGAAACTATAGTATTTGTTAATTCCGACAGTTTGCTGAATAAGTATACTTATTTCAAAGACATGTCAAAACGCCTGGAAGACAAAGCCAACGCGGCAAAAAGCGATGTTGGAGCCAGGGGACAAGCTTTTCAGCGTGAAGTTGCTGAATACCAGAAAAACGCAACAACTATGCCTGCCGATCAGCGCCAAACAACCGAGCAACGTTTACAACGCGAACAACAGGATCTGCAAGGCTACCAGCAAAATGCCACAGCGCAGTTCCAAAATGAGCAGGCAACAGAGAACAGCAAGCTTTATGATAAAATTGCTGATTTTGTAAAAGGATACGCTAAAGAAAAAGGCTACAAATTGGTATTAACCTATTCAAAAGCCAACCCAACTGTATTATACGGCGATCCCGGATTAGATGTAACCGCCGATGTAGCCAAAAGGCTGAACGAGGCTTACACTAAGGACAAAAAATAATAATTAACATGTTCATTAGGCTTTTAATTTCAAAAGCAGCATTCACAGTAAAAACCTCAACTTTGTAGTTGGGGTTTTTTAACTAATAAACAGATGGGGGATCAGTTAAAAGAAAAATTTATGCGGATGGCTATTGAGCTATCGGAACACAACATAACACAACGACATGGCGGTCCGTTCGGGGCAGTGATTGTTAAAGATGAGATGGTTATAGCACGGAGCGCAAACAAGGTGATCCTCGAAAATGACCCTACCGCCCATGCCGAAATTTCGGCCATCAGGCTGGCTTGCGCTGAATTGGGCACCTATAATTTAACCGGATGCGAAATTTACACAAGCTGCGAACCCTGCCCTATGTGTTTGGGTGCGATATACTGGGCCGGGATTGATAAAATTTATTACGCCAATACCAAAGCTGATGCTGCTTACATCGGTTTTGATGACTTGTTAATTTATAGTGAGCTGAAATGCAATATGGAGGAACGTAAGCTTCCTTTTATACAGCTATTGCGAGAGGAGGCATTACCGGCATTTAAACTCTGGGAAGAATCCATATCAAAAACAGATTACTAAAATATCCCCTGGCTATAGCCTTGCATCTACCAGCGCCCTGTCGAGGCAAGCCTTGGTGTCAAATATAATCGTCTTCCTCTCTCTTATCTTTTTAAAATCAATCTTTAAAAATTCATTGTGTGCAACCGCTACAATAATTGCATCATAATAAATATCCGTATCAAAGCCTGACAAAATTTCTATTCCATATTCCTGCTTCACTTCTGCTGCGTCAGCAATAGGATCAAAAATATCGACTTCAATTCCAAACTCCTGCAGTTCGTTGTATATATCAATTACCTTTGTGTTGCGTATATCGGGGCAGTTTTCTTTAAAAGCGATCCCCAAAATCAAAACTTTAAACTTCGCAACTTTGTGTTCACGCTGTATCAGTAACTTGATCACTTTGTTTGCAACAAATTTTCCCATATTATCATTTACACTCCGGCCTGATAATATTACCTGCGGCTGATAACCTAACGACTGGGCTTTATGTGCAAGATAATAAGGGTCTACTCCTATGCAATGCCCTCCAACCAACCCGGGTTTATAGGGTAAAAAATTCCATTTTGACGCGGCTGCGTTTAATACATCATTGGTATCTATACCCATTTTATCGAAGATCAACGCCAGTTCATTCACAAAAGAAATATTCACGTCACGCTGGGCATTTTCGATGGCTTTGGATGCCTCGGCCACCTTAATACTCGGAGCTTTATAGGTCCCGGCTGTAATTACTGATCCATACAGCTCATCAATTACACTTGCGATTGCGGGGGTAGATCCGGATGTTACCTTTTTAATTTTTGTAAGCGTATTTATTTTGTCTCCGGGATTTATCCTTTCGGGAGAATATCCCACATAAAAATCGCTGTTATATTTCAAACCTGAAGCGTTTTCCAATAGTGGGATACAGTCTTCCTCTGTACATCCCGGATAAACGGTTGATTCATAAATTACAATATCATTTTGTTTCAGTTGCTTAGCAACCATTATGGTAGCCATTAACAATTGCTGCAGATCAGGACATTTAAACCGGTTGATAGGCGTAGGTACTGTAATGATATATACATTATATTCTTTTATATCAATAACATTGGCAGATAGGCACAATCCTTTACCCTTTTTATCTGAAGGTTTTAAAACCTTATTCAATAACCCGAGGTCAGCTTCCTTTGTCCGGTCCTGTTTATGTTTTAACTCCCCTACCCTTGCGGCATTTATATCAAAGCCAACAACATCGTACTTCTTTGCAAACTCAATGGCCAGCGGCAATCCCACATAACCTAACCCGATAACGGCTATTTTAATATTTTCTTTACTTTTAAAGTATTGTAAAAGGTTGTTAGCTAAAATTGAAGACATGGGCTTTTAATGAAACAAATAACAAAAGGCCGTAAAGATAGTTTTGTTGCGTAAATTAATAACCGTTTTAATTCCCAATTAATTTAAAATTCTACAAAGTGGGTATGTTAAGTATGTTTGATTGTGGAAAACATTTCCTATCCTATTTAAAAAAACATATCGATATTTGATATAAATAATATATTAATAACCTTTGGTTAATTACCAATAACATAAAGAAATATAGATACTTATTCCGATAGTATGTATTATATTTAATATTATTTTATAGTTTAATACGCCCTTAGCACTGTTATTGCAGCATCCGTATTAAAAATTGATAAATTATTGATTTTGAAAACACAAATACTACTTTACCTTATAGTTATTAGTTTCGGTCTCGGGATTAGTAAGGCTAATGCTGGGACTGGTTATACCTGGACAGGAAGCGGCTCTAATAGTAATTGGAGTAACAGTAACAATTGGTCTCCATTTGGAGTTCCGGTTGCCGGTGATGATGTTTCGGTAGGTACAAATGCAAACATCACGGTTGATGGACTTTCAGCATGCTCGACATTTAGTGTTACCGATGGTAACCCAACACTTACATTGTCAGCTACCTTAATTATCAGTGGTGCTATAACTGCAAGCCGACTAACCATAAACGGTCCTGGAACATTGACAATAAATGGATCACTTACAAATATAAATACATTAACGGTAAATAGTGGCACGATAGCCTTGGGCGCAAATGCTTATATCAGTAATCCTTACTCCGGTAACATATGTAACTTTAGCGGGGCAACCATAAATATGGATATAACCAGTTATATTAGCAATGCTTACGGTGCAACATTTACTATTAATGGTGGCAGTTCCGTTAATTTTTTAAACGGTGCCTCAAGCCAGCCCTCAGCTGGTTTTTATAATATCCAGAACTCAGGAACTTTTTATGCAGGCACATCGGCTTCCGCATGTACAATAAATTTAAGTACCGGTTATGCAAGTGTTTCAAATGTTGGCTTCTTTTATTTAGGTTCGACATCCATAATAAATTTAACAGATGTTACTGCCAATTTAGATAATTCTGGCACTTTCACTCTGCAATCTGATGTTAATGGTTCAGCATCAATTGGCACATTGTCTGATGTGGCAAATATTTATCCCCAATGTTTCGGTACTTATAATGTTGAACGTTATATATCTGCCATCCGTGGTTACAGGGAACTCTCATCCCCGGTAGATACTGCCACTGTAAATTCAATTAATGTATATAGCATACATTACTTAAAAAAAAGCTGCTGGCTTACTGGTACCACCGGTACAACTGGAGGATTTGACAAATCAGGGAATCCAACTTTATATTTATATCGTGAAGACCGACTTCCTTCAAATGCATCATTTATAAGCGGCAACTTCAGAGGTATTTATACAATAAACAACTCACCAAGTGATGATTATACAATGGATCTTGATGGCGGCCCGTTTAATATACCAGTTGGCAATGGGTATTTGTTGTATTTTAGAGGTGACAAAAACCAAGCCACGCTTACTGCTGCAACCACTGCCGGCGCACCCGCAACAAGCGCAACCTTAACTGCAACCGGCACATTAAACCAGGGACAAATAACAGTGCATGATTGGTATACACCGGCTTCTTCTAATTTAGGAGAAACAACCGCCTCCAGGAGTATTTATATTGAAGGGTTCAACCTGGTCGGCAACCCCTATGCCAGTTCGATTGATTGGGACAAATATAATACAGGTACTCCAGGAACAGGTATTTATGCTTCAGGTATAGGTCCATTCCTATATGTTCTGATGCCAAATGGAAATTACAATGTATATCAAGCGGGTCAAGGTGGAACAAGTGTCGGCAATATTGCAAACTCTAACGTTATACCCAGCGGGCAGGGCTTTTTTGTACAAGCAACCGGCCCTAACCCTACCTTAACTTTTAATGAATCGGCAAAAACAACTGCCCAGGCTGTGGGTCCGAATTTATTCATGGGAACACCTCCACAGGCAGCAGTCAATCAATACCTGCACTTAATGTTTCAAAAGGACTCCGTTAACGCCGGTGGCATATTGATCAGTTTCAAAAGCAACGCCAACGCAGCGTATGTTAGAGGCGAAGATGCGCCCTACAAAGTCGGTTATGGATCAGCTAGCCTTTCAAGTATGTCGTCTGATCGTATTCCATTAGCCATCAATACCATGCCCTTGCCTAAAACTACTGCGCAGGTTATACCATTAAATGTTTCTGCAAGCGTTACCGGTATTTACCAGATAAATTTAACAGCTATTAAAAGCATCCCTGACCTGTACGATGTTTGGTTAATGGACACCTATAAAAAAGATTCGCTGGATATTAAACACAATCCAACCTATTCCTTTAACATCAATAAAAGTGATGCGAGCAGTTATGGTTCAAAACGATTTACACTGGTGATAAGGCAAAATCCTGCTTTAGGGGTTCATTTGCTTAACTTTGCCGCAACCAAGGCCACCGTCGGTGCACAAATTGTTTGGAAAACTGAAAACGAAGAAAATTACACCAACTTCACGGTAGAAAGAAGCACTGATGGCGGTGTAACTTATGATGTTTTGGATGGATTAGTTTCAAGCGCCCAGGGCACATACAGCTTTGTAGACACAGCCCCTTTAAACAATAAGGCTAATCTTTATGTGTTAAAACTTGTAGATTTAAATGGAACTGTCACCTATTCGCACGTTGTTACCCTGATGTATGGAAATTTAACGAACACAATTGCCGGCAACATTAAAGTTTACCCCAACCCTTCAAATGGCGTTATAAACCTGTCCGTTACTTCCGCTAACAGTTTAACTACATTTCATCCCGGTACAACAAGTATTCCGGTAACTCAAAATACCAGTTCAATTTCTTATGCCATTAAAATAATAGATATTACGGGCTCTGTAATTAAAACGGCTACTTCAACGTCTGCTAACTGGCAGGCTGACGTGACCAGCCTTACTCCCGGCACTTATATTATCCAGGTATTGAACAATAGCGACAAAAGTTTAGTTGGTAAAAGCACTTTTATAAAATTATAACAAACCTTTTCTAAAAGAGATACCTATTTTTTATCAAAAAAATCATCTTTTAAGTCATCAATCTCCCGCCTGTCCCGTTTAGTGGGCCGGCCCGCTCCCCTGTCGCGCTTTAAAATAGGTGCATGGAACATTGATTTAAAAGCGTGCGTTTGCTCAACAGGGGTTATATCTTCGTAAAAATCAATCACAGTTTTTGCGTCCGCCCGGTTCTCCAGTAACCCGGTTACTTTAAGTACTTTTCGTTCAATCCCTTTTGATACCTGGTAGGTTTCGCCAATCTTTACTTCGTGTGAAGGTTTTATGTTTTGACCATCCAGTTTCACCCTGCCTGCCTTACAGGCATCGGCCGCCAGTGTGCGGGTTTTAAATATTCTTATCGCCCACAGGTATTTATCTATCCGTAACTTTTCCTTTTCCGGCATAACTCACATTTAAGTTTACAAAGTTCTAAACAATTGCAATATTTGGGCTAATTAAATATATTTTATTGAACACTCATAAGCAAAGGATAGGCAAATCCACTTAAAATTCATTTAATTTGCCAAAAGTTTTTTATTTACAGATGCAAGACCTAAAAAAATTAATTGAAGACGCCTGGGAAGACAGGAAGCTGTTACAATACAACGAATATATCACTGCCATTGATACCGTTATTGAACAATTGGATAAAGGTAAAATACGTGTTGCCGAATTAATAGGCACACGCTGGCACACACACGAATGGATAAAAAAAGCGGTAATTCTATATTTCCCAACAAGGTTAATGGAAGAAATCCAGGTAGGGCCCTTTGTTTTTCATGATAAAATGAAATTAAAGACCGATTATGCAAAAACCGGCGTGCGCGTTGTACCACATGCCATAGCCCGTTACGGCGCTCATCTTGCAAAAGGAGTTATCATGATGCCATCGTATGTAAACATTGGTGCTTATGTTGATGAAGGCACCATGGTTGATACCTGGGCAACCGTAGGATCATGCGCCCAAATTGGTAAACATGTACATTTAAGCGGCGGCGTAGGTATAGGCGGTGTGTTAGAGCCGATACAGGCTGCTCCAGTTATTATTGAAGACAATTGCTTCCTTGGGTCAAGGGCTATTGTGGTTGAGGGGGTGCACCTTGAAACCGAAGTAGTATTAGGCGCTAATGTGGTGCTTACGGCTTCCACAAAAATTATTGATGTTACGCACGAACAACCTATTGAATATAAAGGTATTGTTCCGGCGCGTTCGGTAGTTATCCCTGGTTCTTATACAAAAAAATTCCCGGCGGGTGATTTCCAGGTGCCATGTGCCTTAATTATTGGCAAGCGTAAGGAGTCGACTGATAAAAAAACATCATTGAATGATGCATTAAGAGAAAACAATGTCTCCGTCTAGATGTGAGATATGAGACTTGAGATGTGAGATTGAAGACCTGAGACAAAACGCTTTAATATAATTGTAATGAATATCTCAATGTTAAAGTTGATATCTGATAATCTTCTATCTCACATCTCCTATCTGTAAACATGAAGATATTGATACGATTGCCTAACTGGCTGGGTGATGTAGTTATGAGCACGGCCTTCATCAATGCTGTTAAACAGATTTACCCTGATGCCGTTGTTGATATCATTATTAAAAAAGAATTAAGTGGTATTGCGTCATTAATACCCGGTTTGCATGTTATCCATCCGTTTGCAAAGCAAGATTATAAAAGCTTAACCGGCGTTTTCCGTTTCGGGAAAACGTTACGGCAGGAAAAATATGACCTGTTTTTCAACCTGCCCACATCATTGTCATCCATAGTAATGGCTTGGGCAACAGGCGCAAAAAAACGAATCGGGTTTAATAAAGAGGGGGGCTACTTTTTATTGACCGGCTCCTATAACAAACCACTTAATATTCACCGGGTTAATGAATATATTTCTCTTTTGGAGCGATTTACCGGCAAAAACATAGACAGCAAACAGGTTAAATTAAATATTGATCAGCCGGTACACCGGAATAATAAAGTAATAGTGAATTTTAATTCGGAAGCTGAATCGAGGAGAATGCCACTTGATAAGGCAAAAAGCGTTATTAACTTACTGACCAATACTTTTCCCAATGTCACTTTTACTTTTATCGGTTCCCAAAAAGAAGCAGCGTTTATCGGGCAGGTAATTGAAGGCGCTGAAAATATAAGCCGGATTGAAAACCTTGCCGGGAAAACTGATTTGATAGGTCTTTGCAATATAATGGCAGCATCTAAAGCCGTACTAACAACTGATTCGGGACCGGCTCATTTGGCAAACAGTGTTGGCACGCCAACTATTGTTTTATTTGGTGCAGGTAATGAATATAATACTGCGCCTTTTAACAAGCAAAGTTTAACAGTTATACGATATGGCAAACTCAGCTGCGAGCCTTGCGTAAAAAACACCTGCGAATTATATGGCATACCCAAATGCATGCAAATGATAAATGAATTGCAAATCGTCGATGCTTTGAACGCTTATCTGAATTAATGATCGGAGAGAGGTAAAGCTGAATCATCTTTATCATACCATAAGTCAAATTTATCCTTTAACTGCTTGTAAATGGAGTTACAGTCTTCTAACAGTTGGCCGTCAACGTTGGTAACGGTTTTAGCGGTTTGTTTAAAAGGCTCCAGTTTAATAACCTTGCTATCAACATTTAGCTTTACAAATAAGTCGGACATCACTGAAGAAGGATCCTCGCAAAACCGTTTGTAGTCGAAGAAAATTGTATTTATTGACTGTTTGTCAATGACATATTTATAATAATTTTTCCAGTTCAGCAACCAAAAATTTATATCGGTTTTAGGATACTTACCCATTTCATCAAAAATCTCATTATTATTTAAAAAGAACGATCTTTGGTTCAATCCAAATTCAAAGTGCCCCAGCCAGTTCATATAATTTAAAGAAAACTTATCGTAGGCCTGTAACTTAGAAAAATGCAAATGCTGCGTTAATAAAGAAAATGAATGTTGCAACGGATCACGAAAAGGGATAATAAAGTATGCGTTGGGCATACTCTTTTGCAGATAGCTTAAACGCAGGACATTATTATTATTTTTTGAAAGATACCGGCTTTGACCAGCAGAATCGCTGCTTGATAATATAATATTGATATAATCCTTAAATTTTTCTAAAATATCAGCATTTATTGGATGCAACCGTAATCTGTTTTCACAAATATATTTTTCGCCGCAAAATACTCTCCAAAATACTTCTTCAAATGCCTCAGGACTATCAAATCCCAACATAATTCCGTCGCGGTGTGCTCTCTCTTTATGTTCAGTCAGCGGCTTTTTATGTGAAATTTGTTTCCAGGTATTTGGCATAAGCACAAAAGGCATATCCAAATAAGTTAATGATTTAAAAAAGCCGGTATCGTATAAATACCTCATTAAGATTGTAGTCCCTGACCTGGCTAAGCCAGATACAAAAACATGATTATCAGAAAATACTCTCCCCCTTTTTTTGATTAATGTATTTTCAATATCAAATGAAATTTCGGGAATCACTTTTGATGTTAACGCAATCTTATGCAGTAACCGGGAACCAAAATTATAATCTGATTTTGACATACAGCTTTTTGAATAAAAAATAGGTAAAAAAAGCAAGTACAGACACTGTTATACCGCCAAAAGTAACTGTGTAATTTAATAAAAGCCGGTAATTTGAATGATTAAATAGTATAGTTAGTGACAATAATAAAAAACCTAAAATTGCGGTAACTATTACAAACCCCAATATTTTTAAGGATTGCCTGAACATGGCAATAGCGTTAGTCAATAAAAACTTTTCCTTTTCCGAATCTTCTAAAATATTGGACCTGATTGTTTGAATAGAATTATTTGCTAATTGTGAAATGCTTTTTATAATAACAAAAAAGGGTAAAATATCTACCAGAAAGGCTAAAATCAGAAAGACAATATATAAATAGCTAATTAAGAATATCTTCATTTTTTACAGTCTTCCTGAACTTTCCAATAACTCTTTTAATTGGATACCAGATAATAGCAAATAGCGCCAAAAAAATTGAGGTTATAAAACCAAGTACCGCCGTAATAATCCCGCCGCCCAAGCCTGGCCCAATGTAATTAAGAATAGAATGGATAAATACAGTCATGATAATATTAATTATTTTTTAAAAATGTTAGTTTTTTGAATTCTTCCTTGCTGATATACCTGGACCATGAGAGTGCGCCAACTGAATG
>JAQBOU010000099.1 GCA_028287865.1 Mucilaginibacter sp.
ATTGTATATGAACAGGCTCGCAAGCCGTTTTAGCACCAAAGTATGCACCTGTAAGGTCATAATAGTAATCATAAGTTTGCCATATCATGGATGGATAGGCCGATTGGCTCATCCATATCAGCATACCCGAAGCGTCTTTCCATAGGTGGTCGTTCCATGATTCGTACATGGCTTTCATGGTTTCTACATTCAGCATTTGAGCTTTTTTACAAAAGTCTGCCAGCGAGGTAGCCTTACCGTAGCTGTTATTGATGGTGTTGATATATTTGACCGGGTCGGAGCCGCCGCCCAGGGCGCCGTCTGTGCTAAAATAGTGGCGGGCCCACATATTGGTTTTACTGTTAACTGCCTCTGGTGTTGGAGCCACCCAGTAATCGGCGGGCATAAATTTCTTAAAGCTTTCTACGTTCACGAAGGTAGCCGTGCCCAGCTCGCTGCGCATGCCATAAGAATCTTTAGAGAACAGGTAGCCGTTATGTGGATCGGTAAAATATGTTTTAGGATCGGCATTGCTCCAAAGCCCGCTACCCGATAAAACCCTGCTGCCGCCATGAATAGAAAAGTTTGGATTGGTTTCCCCCGCGTTTGATCTGGCAAGGTACAACCTGTCCTCCCCGTCATTATCCTTAACAGCACTTTTAATTATATTGTTCAGCGGCCCGTTAGGGTCACCGCCCGGTACACCTTCGTTAGCGCCACACCATATTAATATAGAAGGGTGGTCCCTTAGTTTTTTAACTTTTTCTATTGCGTTGCTCTTAAAGATATCCAGGCTATCAATCTGCCCAAAATTATTCAGCCAGAAATCGTCCCAAACCATAATCCCATATTTATCGCAATAATTATAAAAGGCTTCATCAGTGACCTCACCGGTCCAGTTCCTGATGATATTAAAGTTCATTTCCTTATGAAATCTGATGCGGGTATCATAATCTTTACCGCGGGCTTTCAGCATATAATCGCTCATGCCCCAGTTACCACCTTTTAATAATACAGGCACATCATTAACATAAACGCGTAGCGGCCCGTTAAGCGAGGTAGTGTCGGCAGTAATTTTCCTTATCCCAAAGGTTTTTGTAACCACATCAGACGGTGTTACGCCATTAACATCAAAACTCACCGTACAGGTATATAAATTTTGCGTTCCATCGGCTTTGCCGCCATAACCGTTTGGCCACCATAGCTTAGGGTTTTTAATATGCAGCTGCGAAAATTGGCTCCAGTCGTAATTTACTGTTTGGCTGCTGTTAGCTATTAAGGTAAGCGTTGGGCCGGTCACTGTAATATTACCCGGGTTAACTATAAACTTAACCGTGCCGCTCACTGCTGACGGTGATGTGTTATTGAGATGTACGTTGACAGTTAGATCTGCTGCGCTTTTATCGGGCATGCTGGTGTGGATCCAGGGATCTTCAACAGATACGGGTCCCTTTGCAATAATGCTAACCGTATCCGTAATACCGCTGTTTAAACCCGGCACGGCGGGCATCCAGTCCCAGCTGCCGCTACTGATATAAGTGGGGCTTTCCCAGTTGGCTAAGGGGTGATTGTGTTCCGCGTCATTACGGGGAGGCACAACCAGCACTAAAATCACGTTCGCACTTGTTTTATTCAACAGGGAAGTAACATCATACAATACCCGTTCTACAATACCTTTAATAGTGCCAATTTGATTGCCGTTTAAATAGATCTCGCCACGTTTATGGATGCCGTTAAAGTTGAGCCAGATCCTTTTGCCGGGTGCAAAGCTTTTAGCAGAAAATTCGGTACGGTACCAAAACGGACGGTTGTATTTTGCTTTATCAACCTTATAAATATTCTCTGCATAATCGGGGTTGCTTTCTTTGCCGGCCTTTACGTAAGCGTAAAATACCGTTCCCGGCACTACCGCATCAATCCAGTTGTTTGTATTTAAACCGGGCGTTGACAGTTGTTTTAAGCTATAGGTGTTTCCTTCCTGCGGATACAGCTTCCATTTCAATATTATCTTTTGTGCGTTAGACAGGTTTTGGAAAAATAACAGATAGATTATTAACAGACTGAAAATTCGTTTCATAAAAGCTTAAATGTTTGCGGGGGCAATTTAAAAAATAATTTGCTAAAACGATTTACTTATTTAAATTTACATAACCAATTATTACCTAAAACAACAAATATGAAAACAAAATTACTTGCCGGTACCGTGGTGCTGGCCTTGGTTGTGGCTATAAGCTGCAGCAAAAAGGACATTAACGCAGGCCAATCCGGTTCGGGCAGTTCGTCAACCATTGCGCGGGCGGCGAGTCCGCCGGCATCTTATGCCACTTTTCAAATCACCAATGTATTTAGCGGTAAGCTTTTAGAGGTGCGTGGCGATTCCACTTTGATGCATGCGCAAAGCAATCCTGCCAACGTGCAGCAATATGCCAGTGCCGGTACCGGCCAGGGTATTGCAGGAAACCAGAAATGGTATCTTATACAGCAGGGCACAGGAGCAATTACCAGTACCACCAACTTTAAGATTATGAATGTTGAAAACGGACTATTCCTTGAAGCGCCGAACGGCACATCAGGCACCACGTTATGGATCGACCATACTAACGGCTACCCCTCACAAATATGGAATATACAGCTGGTAAGCGGGCAATCTTACTATGTAATTAAAAATGCAAACGGGCTGGTGCTCACTGATCATGGCAGCTCGACAGCCAACGGTGCGCCGGTTACGGAGGAAACCGCCAGCAGCAGTACCACTAAATACTGGAATTTAAGCAGCATTACCGCCGAAGCTTACCGCGACGACGCAGTAGTAACCTTCTTCCATCGCGGTGCAGTGTCCAATACAACAGTAGCTTTTGACCAGGGAAACAGTATTCCGCTTACCAATGGGGCCAATAACGGCAAGGTATTGTGGATAACACAAGATGCCTATGCTTCCAGCCAACTGCAAGCTAACGGTCAGTTGTATTGCCAGTTTTTCTCCTACCACAATTCAGGGCTTTTGCAGCCTTCCACTACAAACTGGGCATCCGCTTCAACGCCAAACATCACCACTACCAGCAATGCCGGTACCGGGATAAATGAATTGGAAATAGTTAAAAGTCCGGGTGATCACAACGCTACTTATACCTGGCCGGGTGCGGGTGTTGAAGTAGGCAGCAATGTATTATTGAACGGATATGAGTCTGCAAATGGCTCAGCACCGGCAAACCAGGCATTATATAGTATAGCCGAAAGCACCAGCAGCACAACATGGGGTGCAGTTACCCGCTTAACGCCAAATGGCATGTCGGGCCAAACTAAAATGGGTTTCTCTGTTGGTATGATAAAAAAACCGGCAGGAGATACGGTATATGTTTATGGCGCACAAAGTACGTACTTTAACGCCAATGCGATAACACTTGCCAGGTTCGCCGCAAATAGCCCTTCGGTATGGTCGTACTGGAGAGGACATAGCTGGGCATCAACTCCCGACACTACCTCTTTAACAGGCGCTATAACTGTTGGCTCCGGAACCTCCACACAGGCAAATGTGATGGTTTCCTATGTTAACGGTAAGTATGTAATGATGCAGATGGACCTGGGTTATTTCTGCGATCCGGGTTCGCATGGTATTTATATCTCCACTGCAACAAGTCCCTTCGGACCGTTCACAGCGCCAAAATTGGTGTATACCATCAATGACTGGTACAACGGGCACCTGGCCAAATATTATACCCCAATAGTACATGGCGAATTTATAAATGGCCTCAATGAGTTGCTGGTTACCTATTGTTTAAATTATAACGCATCAGGCGGGAGCTGTTCAACCACCACCTGTTTCAACAATAATCAGGATCCCAATTACTACCAGATTAAGGGTGTGCGGATACCGTACGCTGTTATTGGGTTGTAGCTATTCAGTAAATTTAAAAATAATTTTAAGGCACATAACCGTTTGGTTATGTCCTTTTGTAAAAGTGTAGATATAATCTACAAGCAATATTTATCTGAAGTTATAAACTTCTGATAGCGGATATTTATAAAATTAAATCGTCTGTCATGGTGAGCCCCGTCGAACCATATGTGGTGGCCTCTCCAGAATGCTTAGCATAGGGGTAAGGCCTCTGCGCTCGCCCTTCGACGGGGCACAGGGTGACACCCTTTTTTTGCTTCCTCTCGCGGGTCTGCCGGGCAAGTCACTCATGATTTGGAACGAAAAGCTTGTGATGAAACCTTCAAGATGTTTTTTGCTAGTTATACAGCAGCGCACGCGACTGTTGTAGTCTAACTGGTTTAATCGATATAATTTTGGTTGATCCTTTGATTCAGTAGTATTTTGAATAATTTATCTGAAAAACTGTGCTTAGGAGAAATTATTTACGGTACCGGACCACGAGTAGCCAATGCACACTTCCGATGCCGCATACTCGCGGAAGGTTGAGGCATTTATTGAGTGTGGACACTCAAAACTGTTTACAGCCAAGCGAAGCTTGACTGGGCAGGTTAATTTTTTAAAATAGCAGCAATAATTACTTGTGTAACCATTGGCCAAATTCAAATCCCAACATTGCTATTTTAACAATACACACCATTATAAAAATTCCTAATGTTGCCTTAAACATTGGCTGATCTTTATACTTTTCAACTATTGACTTATAATCCATTATATGAAATTAAGTAACTAAGATATAGATTATTTGATGAGTTATGCTTGCTTTATTTTTGATTTTTTGTGTTACCCGTTGTTGATACAGAGCGGCGCTTTATTGCCCGGATCAAATTACACTGTCTGCCGCCACTAGTTCATTTCCTATCCATACAATCGCTTACTTCAGGCTGCTTACATTAATTAAACCGGCACCAGATGCCTGCAAATTATTTATTGCCAGTTCGCCCTTTAAGTTGCTGCTGATATTTTTAACGGTATTGCCGTTAATAGTGAGCCTGTAAATTGCATTTGGTTTCAATTGGTGTAGCACATAACTAACCAGTCCGGAAGTATGCTGCTGCCATTCCGCTTTATTTGTATCCCAGCTTTTTATGTTGACGGTTAAATGCTGTACCGAGGTAGCAGTAAAAGAAACATCAGGACTGTTCCCGTTGAAATAAGACAATTGGTTTTTTGTTGTATTGAAACCAAAACTTTTATCAGCTGTCACCTTAAATTTTTTGTCGGATACTGAATAATTAGCGGTATCCAGGCTTATGCTTAATTTCTTATTCCTGAAATTGTAATTTAATACGGTACCGACAAGTTCCGGCGTAATATGGGGATCGAGGTAAAAGCGGTTGTATAATGGATTAATACCATAAATTGCCTGGTACAAACCAACAATGGAAAGACTGTTGCCTGATAAGATATCATCACCCAAGCCATCCTGTTTTATCCTGCCGTAACGTTGAAATGCGAGTCCGTCTTTACTGTATTGGTCCAGCACATTTTTGATGTATTTAACAGCAATAGAGGGGTTATATTCAGCATAAGCTTTTACGGCAACAGATCCCCACGATAAAAACAGGTCGCCATTTTCATAATGAGGAAAAGGAAACTGGTATCCCAACCCTTCATCGGGGTTATAACCTGACATGCACAGGGGCCAGAAAAAAAGGTTTTCCTTTTTCATCTGCGTTTCAATGTTGTCCAGTATGGTTTTTCTTCGTGTGGCATTGTCACAAATTCCATAAGCAATGGCCATAAAATTTACCGGGGTAACCATATTGCGGCCATGCATGGTTTGGTCTTTATCCCGCCAATAATCATAACATCCTTTTTCTTCATCCCAAAAGCCACCATCTGTGGTAGGTTTATTAAAGCTTGTTTTTAGTTTGGCCGCAAAAGCAGCATAATAATTTGCCTTGACAACATTGTTCAGCTGACGTTCAATTATAGCCCATTTTACCAGGGCATGGTATAGTTTTGCGTTTACAAATGCATTTTCGTACGATGCCCATATGATATCAATCCAGTCGCTGCTCCTTTTTTCGCTGTGGTTGTCATTCATCATTTCAACAAGCCCGTTGTTGTTGCCGTCTCTTTTAAGGATCCAGTCTAAAACTTTTTCGCAGGATTGCTGGTGACTTTTAACCCATGTTGTGTTACCTGTCATATCATATAATTCAGCAATATTGGTAACCAGGTCTGGATTAGAATCCATCAGGATGCCCCACTGCGCCTCGTAAAAGCCGTATTCGTTAAATTTGCCGGGCATGGCATCTTCATTGGTATAAGCCCATCTGGGGTAAACCCTGCCGTCGGGGTTTATGGCATGGTCGCGGTAATAGTCCAGGCAGCTTTCATCACCTTTTAAATAGGCCGGATCATTGATAGCCAAACCCAGCTGTGCAATATACTGCTCATGCAGGCAAATAGGGCCATAAGGCGTATGCCAGCTGTTCCCGCCGAAATGCAGTGAGTCAATTACGCCAATCCTGGCTATGGTGTTTAAAACTGCGCCTACCTTTGCACCATCAATTCCTTTAAATTTCCCCCGGCCGTATTTTTCGTTAAAATCAAAATAACTCAGGGTTATGGTTTGGCTACTATATCCGGCTGCCATGGTAAACGGCGCCCATACATCGGTCCGTCCCCTGATAAACCTCCTTCTGTTTGTTCCGCTATCCGATTTAGGGATCATTTCGTGGTCAGAAACTGTGACGGTATAAGCCAGCTTGTCTTCGTTGGTCCGGCTATATTTCATGGCAACGTTTTTACCCGGAGCAGTAACGGTAACATTTAACCCTGTACCACTTTTACTGTTCCAAAAATCGGATGAAGACGTGTGGACACCATAGGTGCACAATTTTTCATTAAACAAATAGAACCATGCCAGCCCGCCATATCCCTGGTAAGCCCCTTCCCAACTATTTATACTATCAAAATTAAAAACAGGCAATGCAGCTTCATCTACATTTACTGATTTGGAACAGGTTCTTTCCAAAGTCCACTTTATCGATTTACCGGTGATCGTAAATATCCAGTTCTCCTTAATGGTCAGGTTTTCATCGCCATAACTTATTCCTGTTAATTTTATTACGTTACCGGCTTTTACCAATACCGGGATTCCTAGTAAATGGAGTGACGAATAGGTAATACTCCCGATTTTTACAGATGTAAATATCCCATCAGCGCTGCTGATCACTTTTTGCCCGTTAATAATAAGCGACGTAATACTAGCCTTCCCGCCATAGTTGAGCGTCAAACTGATCTTCGGGTTACTGATAATGGCTTCTTTAGCAACCGATAACGCCGGGCAAAAAATAATTGCACAGTAAATTAAAGTAGTATAGACTTTATTCAACATGGTAGCTGCGTTTAGATGTTATGAGGTTGTTATGTGACAAATCGCTTATTTTAGAAGAAACAGACAAGCTGATTAAAAAAAGTCTGTTTTAATTGAAAGTACTTTATAATTGCAAATTAAATAATAACTCTCCGGAAAATTAAAATTCGAATGAAATGAAGATAACAAATAATAGCAAGCTGGGATTTATGATGTTTGCTGTGGCCGGTGTGTGTTTGCTTTGTTCATTCATCGATAAAAATAA
This sequence comes from Mucilaginibacter sp., assembly GCA_028287865.1. GTDB lineage: Bacteria > Bacteroidota > Bacteroidia > Sphingobacteriales > Sphingobacteriaceae > Mucilaginibacter. The sequence goes on from JAQBOU010000099.1 coordinate 7,507, forward strand.
GACTTCAAAAAAACATAAAGAACAGCCAAGGATAGTAAACATTGTTAATTTTATCCGTTTACTTGAACCAAGAGATTCAAGCATTACAAAAGACGTGCTTTACCAAACGGTAGTTAAACAAGTTGCGATCATGCAAAAGTACAAGCTTGGCGGTACATTTTTATTACAGTACGATGCTTTGCTCGACCCCCGTTATCAAAAATTACTAAAGAGCCTTCCGCGCAATTTATTTGAAATTGGTGCATGGTGGGAAATTCCGCAGCCGCTTGTGGAGAAGGCGGGGTTAAAATGGCGGGGACGGTATCCATGGGATTGGCGTGCAAATATTGGTTTCTCCACAGGATATACACCTAAAGAACGGGAGCAACTGGCCGACGTTTATATGAAAGATTTTAAAAGAATATTTGGTTACTACCCCAAATCTGTTGCGTCGTGGTTTATTGATGCGCATACTTTGAATTATCTCTATCAAAAATATAAGATAGTTGCTTCGGCCAATTGCAAGGACCAGTATGGCACGGATGGCTACACGCTTTGGGGCGGTTACTGGAACCAGGCTTATTACCCGAGTAAGATAAACGCTTATATGCCTGCACAGCATGCAGCGAACCAAATTGCCGTACCCATATTCCGAATGCTGGGAAGCGATCCTGTTCGTCAGTATGATAATGGCCTTGGTACAAACCGGCAGGGTGTGGTTACGCTTGAGCCGGTTTATAAATTTGGTGGCGGCGATTCCAGTTGGATAAATTGGTATTTTAAAGAGTTTGTTAAGGGCGAATCAATGGATTTTGCCTATACGCAGGCCGGACAGGAAAATTCCTTTACCTGGGATGCAATGGCAAAAGGACTGCAAATACAAATGCCTTTGATTGCCCGCCTCAGGGATGAGCATAAAATTAAAGTGGAAACTTTGGCAGCATCGGGCAAGTGGTTTAAAGAAACTTATAAAGTAACCCCGGCAACTTCCGTCACCATAAATAATGACATCGGGGGAAGCGACCGAAAAACGGTATGGTTTAACAGCAGGTTTTACCGCGTCAATTTATTATGGGAAAATGGCACACTAAGGTTTCGGGATATTCATTTATTTGATGAAAGATTTCCATCTGTTTATGAAAAGCAAAAAGCCGTTTCCAACGAATGTTCGTTTTTTACCCTGCCTGTTGTGGATGGGTATATTTGGAGTAGTGCACAGCAATTGGCTGGTCTTAAGTTTAAAGCTGTAGTTAACGGCGTTGAGATCGCTTTAGAAGGAGGAGATCCAACGGTAACAAACCCCAGCCCCGGTAAGCTGCAAATATCATGGCCATTAAAATCGGGTTATGGAACGCTTGTTATTGATATGGACGAACGGGAAATTAAAATGAAGATAGAAGGTGGAAAGTCAATCAATTGGTTTCTGGATTTAACTGTGGCCGACAAAGCAAAATTGCCCTTTACAAAAATCAATCACACGCAAGTGGATTGTAATTTCCAGGGCATGAACTATTTCTTAAAAGCATCAAAGGGCTCTTTTGCAAAATCAAATGGCAACGGAGTTTTCAAAATCTACCCTGAAAAAAACACTGTAGCTTTAAATTTATCGGGGAATGGCAGATAATAGTAATCTCAAAGTATGTTTGATAAATTGCATTCAAGCCATTTGTTAACTCGCTGATAATCAAATTAATACTACTTATGTCCAGCTTTCATATCCAGTCGGTCTTAAGTTAAACGGCTAGCTATCAGTATTTTACAAATTCAGGTGGATAAAAGTGGATAGGGTGGATAAAAATCCGCTATCCGCCACCAGTAGTTGGTTTTGGGAAAGGTAGCACCTGTTTGCTAAAAACCCGAGATATTAAGCTATTCCAGCTCGTAGTCTTTGAGCTTGCGGTACAAAGTAGCTACGCCAATATTTAATAGCCGTGCTGCCTCGGCGCGGTTACCATGAGCATGATTAAGTACCCGCTGGATATGCAGTTTTTCTATTGATGAAAGGTCAAATGTCGATAACGAACTACCCGCTTTTGAAGACTGTGGCTCCTGCATTTCATAAGGCAGCAAAGTTTCGTCAAGAATATTGTCGTCGGCTAATATAACGGCACGCTCAATAACATTTTTCAGTTCGCGGATATTACCCGGCCAGTTATAAGCTTCCAGCTTTTCTATAAATATGTCGCTTAAACCGGCAAACTGTTTTTTTACTTTTAATCCGAAGTAATGCATAAAATATTCGGCCAGCAACCTGATATCTTTTTTCCGGTCTCTGAGGGCGGGCAGGGTTATTTTAAAAACCGACAAGCGATAATACAAATCGGACCGGAAACCTTCTTTAGTTACTTCTTCCTGCAGGTTACGGTTTGTAGCAGCCAGTATGCGCACATTTACCTGTGTTGGCTTGGTATCGCCAATCTTTAAAAACTGCTGCGATTCCAGTACGCGTAATAGTTTAGCCTGCAGGTCGTGATCCAGTTCGCCAATTTCATCTAAAAAGATAGTACCATCGTTTGCTTCTTCAAAAAGCCCTTTTTTATCCTTAACAGCTCCGGTAAATGACCCGGCTTTATGGCCGAACAGCTCGCTTTCCAGCAGCTCTTTTGTAAATGCGCTGCAGTTTACCGCAACGAACGATTTTGTACTGCGGTGACTGGCCTGGTGTATGGCCTCGGCAAATATTTCCTTGCCGGTACCCGTTTCGCCTAACAATAACACCGTTGTATCAGTTAGCGCTACTTTCTGCGCAAGTTTAATAACATCAGTTATTGCTGCTGATCTACCGATCAGGCGGTCGAAGCCAAACTTATTATTTAACTTCTGTTCCAGCTCTAAAACCTTAAACTGCAACAGTGCCTTATCCATCGCTTTACTAACTAAGGGGATTATTTTTTCATTGTCATCTCCTTTAATGATATAGTCGAATGCACCTGATTTAATGGCTTTTACGCCGTCATTTATCGTCCCAAAGGCGGTTAGTACTATAATTTCAGCAGCCGGCCAGCCGGCTTTTATCTGTGAAGTAAGCTCAATGCCATTTATATCAGGCAACTTAACATCACTGATCACTACAGGGATAGCGTCATACTGCATTTTTTTCAACCCTTCTTTCCCGGTAGCAGCAACTATTACCTCATAACCTTCCAATTGAAGTATCCTGGCAAGCAAGCTTCGCAACCGCTCTTCATCGTCAATAATTAACAGCTTGTTTTTAACCATAATTCAAAAGCAAATGTGATAAAAATTAATTACTAATCAGGGAATTTGTGAGCAGGTAAAAGATTAGTAAAAATTATTTTTTTGCGACATTTTTTAAAAGGCTCAATAACTTATACTTAATTACTTTTAAAGACCGATTAATTAAAAAAACCTTAAGTTTATTTAAAATACGTAACTTATATTTTAAAATTACGTATTTACTTGCTTAAGCCGTTACTGTTTAAATGTTTAAAGTCTTCCTTACAAACTGGTTCCATAGCTATCAGCGCATTGTAAAAAACATGCCCAATGAAGATTTGATAAACATTCAAAATGATTTGGACTATTGGAAAAATCAGCTATTTCTTAAATTTTTGATTTATTGTTTTCCTATCAGTTTCATTGCATTATTACCGGGGGTTTATATGTCTTTCAATGAAGGATATATAATTATTGGCGTGGTTGATTGTTTATGTTTTGCATTGCTTGTTATTGCAACTTTCTGTAGCTTTTTGCCTCTTAAATACAGGAAGCTTTTAATAATTACTTTATTTTATATATTGGCAATTTTTCTGATCGCCAATTTAGGATACATAGGTCCCGGTATATTCTATCTGTTTGCAACTACTATTCTTATAGCCTTAATTGTTCCGATAAGATATGCTTATTGGTCCATCGCAGCAAATGCAATTATTTTGTCGGGTTTTGCAGCAATTATTTATTTAAAGCCATTTAATGTGATATTGTTAAAGCAATACAGTGCGGGTGAATGGATTGCCTTTAGTTCCAACCTTATCTTTTTAAGTATTGTATTGGTTGTTCTTATTCATGCCATATTTGACGGTTTACAGTCAATTATCCTAACCAAGGATCAATTGCAAAGTAAATACAAAAATATTTTCGAAAGCAGCCCTTTACCTATGTGGCTGTTTGATACCAATTCTTTGAATTTTCTTGATGTAAATGATGCTGCTATTGCGCACTATGGTTACAAGAAAGCGGAGTTTATGGCCATGACGATTAAAGACATCCGGCCATCAGAAACAGTGGTTGATATTGAAAGCATTGTAAATTTAAATAGAGGGCAGTTTAAGTTTCATCATGATGATGTAACCCATGTAAAAAAAAATGGTGAAAAAATTAATGTAAAAGTTCAGAGCAGTTTGCTTGATTTTAATGGCCGCAAAGCAAAATTGGTACTGGTTACCGATATCACTTCACAAATTAAGACAGAGCGTGAAATGCAAAAATCTGCCCTTAAATTAAAACAATCCGAGGCCAATTTGCGCGCTATATTTGAAAGCACACTTGATGGGTTTGTACTGTTAGATCATGATAGTAATATCATTGCGTTTAATTTAAAAGCGCAGGAATCTATTATGTTTAATAATAATCAAATCGCTTTTGAATATGGAAAAAGCATTTTCGATTATATTCAGGTTACCCGCAGGACATATTTTAAAGAGCTTTTGCAGCGGGTGCATTTAGGTGAAGTAATAGAGTATGAAAGAAAATTTCGCATAAATGGAAAAATACATTGGATTAATTATACGCTTACCCCTGTTAAGGACAGTGATAAAATTACACGTGCATGTATAACCGGCCGGGATATTACTGCGCATAGGCAATATGTACAAACAATAGAAAAGCAAAATAAAATATTTCGTGAAATTTCATGGATCCAGTCTCATTTGGTGAGGGCTCCGTTAGCCAGGGTGATGGGGTTAACCTCTTTACTTTGTAGTGAAAAAGATGAAGATGAAAAAGCAGAAATACTTAAGATGCTTCAATACTCCTCCAATGAGCTCGACAATATCATCAAAAAGATTACCGATAAAACCTCTGATACTATTTAACAGTATCCTTTCCCCAAACCACCATTAAAGATTATTAACAGCATCGGTGGCGTTAATCTGAAAAAATAAATCAATAACATAATTACAAAGAATTTATTTTAATTAACATTAAAAATATTTAACTTAGAATCATTAAGCTTGGTGTGTCAGACTGTTGACAATTAATAATATTAAGCAAGAAAATATGTACTTATGAAGCAAGTGATATATTGGATATTGGTTTTTTTAAGTTTGATTGCTGTATTGTCATTCGGAATGATAATTATTAGTTACTGCTGTAATACCCGGTTGTAAACTTATTCCTCTGGTTTTTTAAAAACCGCCCTGATTTTATTTCCTTAAACCAATAATTATTTAGTCGGTTCTAGTATAATACTGTGTGTTACAGTGACATGTATCTGGCTATTGATTAAATAAATCTGAAAGTGGTGAATGGAAATCATATATTAACTACATTGTTCTTCCTATTTATTAACCTACAGGATGGTTTTACACAAACCGATCAAAACAGTATAGGGTTTACACCGTTACAGGGCATAACAATTTTCACACCGGATAATAACCACTTAAAAGGAAACTTTTATGGTGCTGAGATTGCGTACCAACTTAATATGAGCAATAACAAAGCTAGCTGGATCAGTTTATTGCATGTACAAGATGTTAGCTTCACAGGTGTTTGGTTCAACACGCAAAGCATTTTGCTTAAAGAAGCGCCTGGATCTAAAGGATTGCTTGGCAATACGTTCGGCATACTTAATATGCTCGGCATTTCATTGTTTAAAGCACGTAATGCCACCCTATTATTTGCGCCAGGCATTGGATTTGTTTATACTACGCAAACTTATTATAATAACCCCAACGATTACCTGGTTGGCAGCCACATCAATTTAGCAGTACAAGCTGGGTTTAAAATTGAAATGCCGGTATCTGCATCCACAAAACTAACTGCCGGAGTCGATTTTTTCCACTACTCAAATTCAGCATTCAGGTTACCTAACATGGGAATAAATAATATCAACGCATCGCTTGGCATTGTTAGAGATATCAACACTCCCGGTCAGGAACGGAAAAAAGAAACTTTTGGAATAGATGATAAGTACTCAGTTGAGTTTGGTATCGGTTTTGGAAGACGGGGCTTTATCCAGGCCGGACGTTACATTAGCCCGCAAACTGGTAAAGCAATACCTTTACCAGATTCGGCGGCTCAAAAAAATGCTGCGTCAAATTTGTTTATGGCCGGAATTTATGGGGGATATAGTTACCGGTTAAATTCACTTTTAAGTTTAAAGCTAGAAACTGATGCGGTATATTATTTCAAGCCGTTTTCCTGGGACAACTTTTACAGAACTTACCAGGAATCAGGTACGTCCTTAGACAATTTGGCCTTAGGTGTTAGTACAGGAGTTGATTTGTGGATGGGCCGGATGGCTTTAATGGCAAATTACGGCTATTACCTGCATTACAGCTCCATTAACCCTTACCACTTTTACTGGATAATGGGCGGCAAATATTACCTCAATAACTGGCTGGCATTAAACGCCAAAATTTATATTCACACTTTTGAGGCGCATTATGCAAATTTTGGCCTTGTATTTAACGTGCATTAAACTTTAGGCAACTTATACCCGTTATGATATTCTTTCATCAAATACTCTTTGTTAATGGCTTTGTCTGTAAATGCCTGTTTGGCTTCATCCCATGCTAGCTTTTTACCGCTTCTGAAAGCTATATTACCCATTTGTGCAACCGTAGCTACATGTGCGCCTGCCTGTATGGAACAATGCAGATCTTCCATTTTGCGGGACTTTACCACGCTTACAAAATTTTCCCAATGCTTATCAACGCCGCTGTCAGACGAAGCTATGAACGGCTTGCTTACCTTGTTATGGCTTTGATGCTCCTCAATTACTTCCCAGCCCGTTACACCTACCGGTTTAGCGATTTTGGTAAATAAGCAAGCAATGCTCCGCTAATACTGAGCATAGCAGACAATGTTTATTATTCAATTATTAATGTTTCTATGGAATGCGCCTGACTGCTTATTTTTTCAGCCTTGCCTTTAAGCCAAAGATAATAATCAATTTTTTCGTCGTTTTTGTTCATTACTAGA
>JAQBOU010000244.1 GCA_028287865.1 Mucilaginibacter sp.
GTTATGCAAAGCACCGAAGTTTCTGGCTCGACCGGAAAATTTGATGTAAAAGTAAACGTTGCAGGCGGTGGTGTTAAAGGACAGGCAGAAGCCGTTCGCTTAGCTATTGCAAAAGCAATTGTTGAACTTGATGCTGAAAAGAAACCAGCCCTGCGCGCTAAAGGTATTATGACACGTGATGACCGTATGGTTGAACGTAAAAAACCAGGACGCAAGAAAGCACGTAAGAGATTCCAATTCAGTAAACGCTAATCACAAGGAGACAACAAAATGGCAAGAACAACATATCAGGACTTACTGGATGCAGGTGTACACTTTGGTCACCTTACCCGCAAATGGGATCCGAAAATGTCACAGTACATTTTCATGGAGCGCAACGGTATCCATATTATCGATTTAAATAAAACCTTAACTAAGGTTGAAGAAGCTGCTGCAGCTATAAAGCAAATTGTAAAATCAGGACGTAAAGTATTATTCGTAGCTACAAAGAAACAAGCGAAAGATATTGTTGCTGAATATGCAAAAGGTGTAAATATGCCTTTCATAACCGAACGCTGGTTAGGTGGTATGTTAACCAACTTTGCAACCGTGCGTAAGTCGATCAAAAAGATGTCAAACATCGATAAATTGACTAAAGACGGTACTTACAGCAACCTTTCTAAAAAAGAAAGACTGATGATACAGCGTGAGCGTATTAAATTAGAAACATTGTTAGGCGGCATCTCGGACCTTAACCGTTTACCTGCTGCCCTGTTCCTGATCGACGTTAAAAAAGAACACATCGCGGTTTCAGAAGCGTTAAAGTTGAACATCCCTACTTTTGCTATGGTTGATACCAACTCTGATCCTTCAAACATCGATTTCCCTATCCCTGCAAATGACGATGCTACCAAATCAATTTCATTGATCACCGGTATTATTATCCAGGCGATAGTTGAAGGTTTGGACGAACGCAAACGTGAGAAAGAAGACGAAGCTGAAAAAGAAGCAGCCGTTGCAAAAGCAAAAGCTGATGCTCCGGAAGCTGCCATACCTGACCGTGCTCCTGCCGAAGGCGGAAAAAGAGCCCGTAAGGTAGCTGTTGAAGCTGACGCTGCAACAGAAGAGCCGACTGCTGAAAAATCAGAAGAATAAATATGATGCTGCAGGTTGTAAGTTATGGGTTGTAAGCTTTTACTCCTTTAACTTATAACCCGCGGCTTATTACAAAGAAGTTGCTTATAACTTGCAACTTATAACATTCAACAAAATTAAATAAGATGTCTACAGTACAAATATCTGCAGCCGACGTAAACAAACTGCGCCAGCAAACTGGTGCCGGTATGATGGATTGCAAAAAAGCTTTAACCGAAACCAACGGTGACTTTGAAGCAGCTATTGATTATTTAAGAAAAAAAGGTGCTAAGGTAGCAGCAAGCCGCCAGGACAGAGAATCAAATGAGGGTGTGGTTATTGCACGTTCGTCTGCCGATGGTAAATTTGGTGTGATCATCGAATTGAATTGTGAAACAGACTTTGTTGCTAAAAATGCCGAGTTTGTTGCTTTTGCAAACCAGATTGCTAATACAGCGGTTGATTCAAAACCAGCAACGTTAGAAGAATTAACAGCTCTTTCTGTTGATACTGAGACTGACCGTATAAAAATAAGTGATGCAATTATTGACAGAACCGGTAAAATCGGCGAAAAAATAGGCATCTCGAAATATACTGTAGTTGAGGGCGAAAAAGTGATCGCTTATATACATGGTAATTTCCGCTTAGGAGTATTGGTAGCTTTAAGCGCCAATGTAGCCGGAGCTGATGAAGCAGGAAAAGACGTAGCGATGCAAATTGCAGCAATGAACCCTGTTGCTATTGATAAAGACGGCGTTGACGCTACAACTATTGAGCGTGAGCTTGAAATTGCCAAAGAACAAATACGTGCCGAAGGCAAACCTGAAGAAATGGTTGAAAAGATCTCTCTTGGTAAACTGAACAAGTTTTATAAAGACTCTACCTTATTAAACCAGGAGTTTGTTAAAGACCCTTCAAAAAGTGTTGCCCAGTTTTTGAGCACTGTTGAAAAAGGATTAACAGTAACCGCCTTTAAGCGGGTCGCCTTAGGAGCTTAAATATTTGATCCCCTTCGTTTAAACGAAGGGGATTTTTTTTGCCCTACCCTCCCGGACAGGAAGGGCTTTTGAAAAAGATTATTAATAGTTAACTTTAAAAAAAATCTCACCTGCCGGGGAAGATATAGAGGGGAGCTTATGATAACTGCACTTCACAACCTGCAAATAATTTCTGAGGGAAGCATTATCCCCGGCAAAGCCGTTTTAATAACCGGCCACAGCATCACTGCTATTGTTGATGACCATACCATTCCATTACACACGCAAAAGGTCGACTTGCACGGAGCATATCTTGCACCGGGGCTGATCGATCTGCAGATTTATGGCAGTGGCGGCAAATTGTTTGCCGGCACTCCGGAGGTTGATGCTTTGGAAAGAATGGAAAACGACCTGCTTAACCAGGGCACTACCGGCTTTTTTGCAACCATCGGCACCAATACTAATGAGATTGTTGAAAAAGGAATCGAATCTGCTAAAATTTACCGGGAGCAATGTAAAGGAAACTTCTGGGGGCTGCACCTGGAAGGGCCCTATCTTAATCCTGCAAAAAAAGGCGCACATCCTGCAAACCTGATAAAAAAAGGCACGCTGGCCGAAGTTAAAGGCTGGGTTGAAAAAGCTGAAGGCGTCATTAAAATGCTAACCATAGCACCTGAGTTGCAGGATCAGGAAGTAATTGACTACCTGCATCATCAAGGTATTATTATATCCTCCGGTCATAGTAATGCTACGTATGCCGAAGGAAAATTGTTTTTAAATAAACCTATCCCGGCGGTAACGCATTTGTTTAATGCCATGCCGCAAATGCATCACCGCGAACCGGGCTATATCCCGGCTATATTTGAGGAAAAACCGTATACCAGCATTGTTGCGGACGGTATTCATGTTGACTTTGCTATGGTGCGCCTGGCAAAACGCGAACTGGGCGATAAACTCTTTTTAATTACCGACGCTGTTACCGCTGCTACGGAAGGCACTTACCAGCATCAATTTACAGGCGACCGCTATGTAATGCCCGATGGCACCCTTTCCGGCTCGTGCCTTACTATGTTAAAAGCGGTAGAAAACTGTGTTAAACATGTTGGCATAGATTTAGGTGAAGCGATAAATATGGCTTCATTATACCCTGCTCAACTGGCTGCCATTCATAAAAAAGGAAAGATCGTCGCCGGCTGTGACGCCGATATGATAGTTTTTAACGCTGATTATGAAGTGCTGGGCACTGTGTTTAAGGGCGATTATTTAACAAAGTCAACATAAAATTTTAACACTGGTTATATTTCTATATTTTTGACAAATTCCTGCCGAATGAAGCAAGTATTATCAAACACATCTGTATGTAATGATATCTATACATTCAAGCTTCATTTATTCCATATAAACAAATTATACTAAATGAAATACAAAAGGATCCTACTAAAACTTAGCGGCGAATCGTTGATGGGCGACAGACAATACGGCATTGATAATAACCAGGTACTGCAATACGCCAAAGATATTAAAGGCGTATATGATGCTGGTGTCGAGATTGCCGTGGTTGTTGGAGGAGGTAATATTTTTAGAGGGTTAAGTGCAGAAAAATCCGGAATGGAACGTGCGCAGGCTGATTATATGGGTATGCTGGCTACGGTGATCAATTGTATGGCATTGCAAAACGCCCTGGAAAGCATTGGTGTTGAAACGCGTTTGCAATCAGCCATTAAAATGGAACAGATCTGCGAGCCTTATATCCGCCGCCGGGCTATGCATCACCTGGAGGTTGGCAAAATTGTAATATTCGGAGCTGGTACCGGCAACCCATACTTTACAACTGATACCGCAGCATCCTTACGCGCTATTGAAATTAAAGCTGATGTAGTGCTTAAAGGAACGCGTGTGGATGGCATTTATACGGCCGATCCGGAAAAGGACCCTTCTGCTACCCGTTATGATGAAATAACGTTCCAGGAAGTTTATGATAAGGGCCTTAACGTAATGGATATGACCGCTATTACACTCTGCCAGGAAAACAAATTACCGATCATTGTTTTTGATATGAATAAACCAGGCAATTTTATGAAGATAGCTAATGGTGAAAAGATAGGAACATTGGTTAAGTAGCTCACTAAAACTGCTGATTAATTACCACTGCTTCATAAATTTGTTCCTTCAGAAATTTAAACATTAATTTGAAAAATAATATCCTTATTGTTGATGATATCCATCCTGTTTTTATAGAGAAGGCAGAGGATATGGGCTATCATTGCGATTATCAGCCATTGATAAAACCGGATGAGGCGCTGCAAATCATCGCAGGCTATACAGGTTTGGTGATGCGGTCCAAGTTCAAATTAAACCGCCAGTATCTCGACGCTGCCATAAACCTGCGCTTTGTTTGCCGTGCCGGGGCTGGTATGGATAACATTGACGAAGCTTATGCCGCAGAAAAAGGCATCGCCTTGCTCAACGCTCCCGAAGGCAACATGGATGCAGTTGGCGAGCATGCTATTGGCTTATTGCTTGCCCTTATGAACAATTTCACCATTGCAGATCATGAAATACGTACCGGAAGCTGGAAACGTGAGGCAAACCGCGGATATGAGTTAAAAGGCAAAACAGTTGGCATCATCGGTTATGGCTATATGGGTCACAGCCTGGCGCGTAAGCTATCCGGATTTGAAGTGAATGTAATTGCTTATGATAAATACAAAACGGGCTTCAGCGACCAGTATGCCCGCGAGGTAAGCATGGAGGAAATTGTAAGGCACAGCGATGTATTGAGCCTGCATATTCCTTTAACGGCCGAAACCAACAGCATGGTAAATGAAGAATATTTATTCCATTTTAAAAAACCAATATTTTTGATCAATACTTCCCGTGGCCAGGTAGTGCAAACCCGGGCTGTTTTAAATGCTATTAAACAAGGGAAAATTTTAGGCGCCGGTCTGGATGTATTGGAAACAGAAAAATTCCCCGCTTTAAACGAACAGGAATGGTTTGATGAACTGCGGCAATCAAAAAAAGTGATCTTAACTCCCCATGTAGCCGGATGGACGTTCGATTCATACCGCAAAATAAGCGAGGTGATGGCAGAGAAGCTGCGTTTTTTGTCAATGGCCGACGATCAATAGTCCATGGCTATTTGAAAAGTCCGCTATGAATTATCGGCCATCAGCCAACATCACATTATCAATCAACCTTGTAGCTCCTACTTTAGCGGCAACAAGGGCTACTGTTTTTATAGAAGTATCATCAGCGGGATGCAGGGTATCTCCGTTGGCTATTTCAAAGTAATCAAGCTCAACATCCGGCTCCGCACTTATCATCAGTTCGGCCTCTTTTTTTAACCTCGAGATATTACCTTTTTCAAAATTATCTTTAACCCAATTAAGCGTTTTTGATAATACCAGGGCATGTTGCCGGTCGGTTTGGGTTAAATGAATATTTCTTGAGCTCATTGCCAGGCCATCAGAATCGCGTTTTATTGGGCACATCACCAACTTTACGGGCATATTTAACAATTCAACCATTTTACTTATGACCAAAAACTGCTGATAATCTTTTTGGCCAAAAAAAGCGGTATCCGGTTTAACAATATTGAATAACTTATAAACTACCTGTGTAACGCCCTGGTAATGACCCGGCCTGAATTTTCCTTCCAATAAATTCTCCAGCTCACCTAAATTTAAATGCCAATGTTCATTACCATCATAAATTTCACTTACCGGCGGATTAAACAAAACGTCACAATTAACCTGTTCCAGTAAATTAATATCTGCTGCTATGGTTCTGGGATATTTTTCCAGGTCTGCAGGGTCATTAAACTGGCTGGGGTTTACAAAAATACTGCATACAATTTCGTCACTATATTGCTGTGCCAGTTCAATTAATGATAAGTGCCCCTGGTGCAGGGCACCCATAGTAGGCACAAAGCCTATGGTTTTATTCAACGCCCCTGATTGCAAAAGGTGCTGCTGAAGGTCTTTTTTAGTGGTAAAAATTTTCAATACAAACGTTTTTTAATTGCATTCGCCCCATTGTTCGGTATGCGGATACTGATTCCTGATTTATCCTGTTTCTTTGAAGCTTCAGATATTGTTATTCTCAATTCCCAAACCCGGCAAAGTTGTACAATTGATTAAAAATTACCAAAAGTACTTGCATAATTCGTTGCCAGTTCATATAATAATGCTTATATTTGCAAACTCAAATTTTTTAAGGGCTTCTTTTTTTTATAAAAATTTAATACTGATATAGTGATGGGTAAATCTAAGCTTTTGTTTATAACTCATGAAATGTCTCCTTTCCTTGAACTCTCAAAAATTTCTGAAATAACACGCCAGCTACCGCAGGCAATGCAGGAAAAAGGTTACGAAATTCGTATCCTTATGCCTCGTTTCGGAAATATCAATGAGCGCAGGAATCGTTTACATGAAGTGATCCGTTTATCGGGGATGAATATCATTATTAACGATAATGACAATCCACTGATCATCAAAGTTGCATCTATTCCGGCAGCACGAATGCAGGTTTATTTTTTGGACAACGAAGAATATTTTCAGCGAAAACATGTTTTTGGCGATAAAGACGGGAAATTTTACGCCGATAACGACGAGCGGATGATCTTCTTTTGTAAAGGCGCTTTGGAAACTGTTAAAAAGCTTGGATGGGCTCCTGATGTAATACACTGCCATGGATGGATGAGTTCATTGGTACCGGCGTATTTAAAAACCACCTACAAAGACGATCCGACATTTAAAAATTCCAAGATCATTTATTCAATTTATGAAAATGACTTTACTGAAAAATTAGATCCGGATTTTGCTCAAAAAGCGGTTATGGGTAATATGACCGAAAAAGATACCGATGTTTATAAAGCCGGTTCCAATTCGGCATTGTATGCTGGTGCTATTCAATATAGTGACGGCCTGGTTTTAGGCAGTGCAAATATTGATGAAGAAGTGTTAAATTATGTTAAAAACAGCAATAAATCGGTTTTAGAGTTCGATTCCACTTCAGATTTCGAAAATTATTACAATTTTTACGACGAAATTACCAACGAAGAATTGGTGCATGTTGTATAAGCTTTGAGATCATATATGAAATTTTTCCGCTTAGACTTATTGACCCTGTTAATAAGTCTTTTTATTTTGAATAGCTGTAAAAACCAGGATTCACTTGGCTTAGGAGTACCTTTGTCCAGTCAGGCAAATGGTGGGTTGATAGATACATCAACAATTAATACCAATACAGTTTTAGACGATTCTGTTTCAACCTCAGGAGCGCTTGCTAAAAACCCGCTTGCTTATTTTAATGACCCGGTTTTTGGTTTAACACAATCTGACTTGGCGACAGATCTGAATTTGCCTTCATCATCGGCATACACACTTCCAATCGGAACACTTTATATTGATTCTGTGAGGCTTGTATTGAAATATGCTAATGGCTTCTACGGTGATTCGCTTTCATCGGTATACAAGGTTAATGTTTATCAGCTTAATGAAAAATTCAATACCGGTACGGCTTATTATAATACAAAAAAATGGAATTATAATTCGTCTAATTTGTTAGGTTCTTTAACATTTAATGCGAGGTCTCACGACTCCGTAAAAATATATAGCATTATACAAGGTGCACCTGATACATTGGTGAAAGTTGCACCTCAGGTGAGGATACCCATAACCCCGGCTTTTATCAATAACAACTTTTTTAATGCCACCAGCACTACACTTGGCTCAAATGCTATTTTCAACAACAGTGTAAAAGGATTGTATATAACAATTGACAAAAGTAAAACAACCGGCCCGGGAGGTGTAATTATGCTGGCACCAGCCGATTCTCTTGCAGTTTATTACAGATCGGTTAATGGCGCTACAATTGATACCAACGTGGTTTACCTCGCGGTTAACAACCTGGCAGCATCTATAACCCATACTTATTCTACAACCATTCAAACTGAACTTAAGGATACAGTAACCCCAAAGGGAACAGTTTATTTGCAGGGTCTCGGTGGCTTAAGAACCAGGATCAAATTCCCTCATTTATTAACTAACCTGCGCAATAGCTTAAAAGGCAGGAAGAACTTACCAGATAGCGATATTGTATTAAATCATGCAGAATTGGTTGTTACGGTAAATCCCGGGTCAAATATTCCTTATACACCTGCTCCCAGGTTAACAATGTACAAGCTTGACCTTGCGCGCCAACGGTCTTCAGTAGAAGATGCTGTGCCTTCATATCCCCTTTCAGGAGGTGTTGGTGTTTTTGGAGGATTTTACAGTAACACTACTAATCAATATCATTTTGTACTTACCGCGTATTTGCAAAATCTTTTGTTGAATAAAGCAGTGGATTACGGCACCTTTATTGCCCCCATTGATGTAACCAATACAACAAGCGTTGATATTGCGCCTACTTCCCAGGTTGGAGCCCGAACGGTGGCTGCCGGTGGAACTGTTTCTACCTCTCCTTATAAAATGAAATTGAATATTATTTATACCAAGGTGCCGAAATAGTTAAGGGGATTTAAGGATTAGGGATTGTTTGAAATCTGATTTTCAATTTAACCTAATCTGCATAGGGCAGACGCATTAAAATAAATACAAGACTGTGCTGTTTTGCCTAACCCCAAATTGTAATTTCTTAGTTCCATAGGGACTTTTGGTGGGTAGAAACGTCCAGAAGAAGTACGAGGACGCTGTATCAAAAGATTTTATCTGTAATGGCAACCAAATAATATTTGGCCTTTGTGTTCTGAGTGCCTTCTTCGCGATCTCCGTGGTAAAAATTTAACCGCAAAGCTCGCCGGGTGACGCGCAGAGTAACAGAGAGATTTACATACCCAAATATAATTCTGTTCGGCTTTTATAATATCACTTTTGATACAACCTCTTTGTGAATCTTGAACAAACATTCTACCCACGAAATGCACCTACCGGCACATCATAAAAGAAAAAACACGCTTAAAAAATTTTAATGCCTCCGCCCTGCTAATCTGCAACTACTAATTTCAATTAGATTCTTATTTTTGTTCTGTTTACATTAACATTCTATCTATGTGCGGAATTGTAGGATATATTGGGTTTAGAGATGCTTATCCGATAATTATTAAAGGTTTGCATCGTTTGGAATATCGCGGTTATGACAGTGCCGGTATTTCTCTGTTTGATAAAGAACTAAAGGTTTACAAAAAGGCCGGCAAAGTTAGTGATCTCGAAAACTTTGTTAAGGATATTGACTTAGGTGGAACTATAGGAATGGGCCATACCCGGTGGGCAACACATGGCGCTCCAAACGACCGGAACTCACACCCTCACTCATCCGGAAACAGGAAACTTACTATTATTCATAACGGGATTATTGAAAACTACGGCATTATTAAAGAAACGCTTGTTAATAAAGGCCACGTTTTTAAAAGCGATACGGATACAGAGGTATTAATCCATCTTGTTGAAGATATCCAGAATGAAACAGGTTTAGACCTCCGCGAAGCTGTCAGAGTGGCTTTAACCAAAGTAATTGGCGCTTATGCCATTGTAATAATGAGCGCCGATGAACCCGACCTGTTAATTGCCGCCCGCAAGGGCAGCCCTATGGTAATTGGCGTAGGAAAGGGTGAATACTTTATTGCCTCAGATGCAACTCCGATTGTTGAATACACTAAAAATGTAATTTATTTAAATGATAACGAGGTAGCTTACCTGCGCCGCGAAGATCTGCTGATAAAAAACATCGATAATACGGTACAAACACCATATATCCAAAAGCTCGATCTGCAGCTGGAAATGCTGGAAAAGGGTGGCTACGATCACTTTATGCTTAAAGAGATTTATGAGCAGCCCCGTTCTATCCGTGACTGCATGCGTGGCCGCATTTATCCCCAACAAGGCAAGGTACAGCTGGGCGGAATTAAGGAATATACAGAAAAGCTCAAAAACATCGACCGCATAATTATTGTTGCCTGCGGCACCTCATGGCATGCCGGCCTGGTTGGCGAATACCTTATTGAGGAATATGCACGCGTGCCTGTAGAGGTTGAGTATGCCTCCGAATTCAGGTATCGTAACCCTATCATCACCGAAAAAGACCTGGTTATAGCCATTTCCCAATCCGGAGAAACTGCCGATACAATGGCAGCCATTGAACTGGCAAAGGAAAAAGGAGCTACCATTTTTGGTATCTGTAACGTGGTAGGCGCTTCTATTCCGCGTACCACGCATGCCGGTGTTTATACCCATGCCGGTCCCGAAATTGGCGTGGCCTCAACCAAAGCATTTACTGCGCAGGTTACCGTTTTAACTTTAATGGCTTTTTATATAGCTCAGCAACGGGGAACCATAACACAAAGTAAATTGATTGAGCATTTAACAGAGCTTAATTCAATTCCTGAATTGGTTGAGCGGGCTTTAAAATCTAACGATCACATTAAAGAAATAGCCGAAAAGTTTAAAGACTCTACTAACTGTTTATTTTTGGGCCGTGGCAGTTCATTCCCGGTAGCATTGGAAGGCGCTTTAAAGCTTAAGGAAATATCTTATATTCATGCGGAGGGCTATCCGGCTGCCGAAATGAAACACGGGCCTATAGCGCTGATAGATGATGATATGCCGGTTGTATTTATTGCAACAAAGGATTCCTCATACGAAAAAGTGATCAGTAATATACAGGAAGTAAAGGCGCGTAAAGGCCATGTAATTGCTATTGTTACCGAAGGCGATACAGAAGTAAAGGGAATGGCCGATTTTGTAATTGAGATACCACAAACCGATGAAGCTTTTGTTCCGTTACTGGCGACCATTCCGCTTCAATTGCTTGCCTACCATATTGCCGTAATGCGCGGATGCAACGTTGACCAACCGCGTAATTTAGCAAAATCGGTGACGGTGGAGTAGGGGTGAAGTCGATAGCGTTAAGTCCCAAGTCGGAAGTCTTTAGTCTAAAGGCAAAATTATTTAAAATTAAAGAAGCCGGAAATAATTTCCGGCTTCTTATTTATGGACTTTAAGCCGCCAACTAAAGACTTAAATTAAGCGTGTACCGCCATTGATTGCATAGCTGCATCCAAATCTAATTGCAGGCCTTTGGCAATAGCCATTCCAAGACCTATATCAGCCCTGAACCAATGGCAAAGCTGCCTGTTAACGATCAATTCTTTTTTAGGGCCATCAATTCCGCTCATGGAATGAACGATGTTGTTGATCAGGTCTTGTTTTGCTTCGGCGCTCATTAAGCGGTATAAATTACCGGGTTGAGTGTAATGGTCATTTTCGCCTTCGGCATTACGGTCGTACCAATCAGCCACGCCAGTTCCCAGATCCCATGACGGTTCTTTATAGCTTTCATCCGCCACTATATCATCAAAGCTGTTAGGAAAATAGTTAGGCGCC
>JAQBOU010000110.1 GCA_028287865.1 Mucilaginibacter sp.
AAGCACTACGGTATAATAACCTGCAACGATGTGCTATATTTGAAAACAACCTATTACAATAAATGGCAGTTATAATTGTAATGATCATACTTCTTTTCCTGGGTTTGACCTATGCCGGCGTTTATTATCCTTATGTCCTTCTCAGGCCGTATCTCAAGTCGCCGACAGGGAGATCAAAGGTATTAAAGGGAGCGTTGATTCTTTTTCTATCGGGATTATTCTTATCTCTATTAATCAGATATTTAATGCGTGAGCCTCAATACTTTGAACAAGGAATTGAGCAACTTCACAACAACAAATATATTGAAGATAGCATAGGTGGCTTCAATTCGTATACCTACGACGGCAACAAGCTGTTAAAAGATCCGCGCAGCCCGGCGATATTTCAAGTGGAAATTGATGGATTAAGCACATCATTGTTCTTGACTTGCACAATGTCAAAATCGGCGAATAACTGGAACTTAATAAGAATTCATCAGGATAGCGTAATGAAGAAGCACTAATACGAGACATACCGTAAAAAGGCACTCCCCCGCCCGTCATTGCGAAGAATGAAGCAATCTCTAAACTTTACAAGTTAAACTGATAAATGCAGCCGCGGAAATAGCAGCCGGCTTTAGGCACATTAATAAACTTACAATTAGTTGATTTGCTTACGTAGAGATTGCTTCATTCTTCGCAATGACGCGCGGGGTGGGTGGGGTTACAGCATGCCAGTCCCAATTGGTCGAGGTTAGCGCAGCGCACCTTAGCCCCGAAATGTATTGAGCTTCCAGCTTAACCAAACAGCAACATAGTTTACCCCGCTTTTTGAAAAAATTCCTGTAAATATTCCCTTACAATATTGCCTGCTGCTATTTTTTTATTTATCGTTGTATTTTTAAAAACATAACGATAATAAAATAGTTATCCTTTTATTCAAAATTTACTCACCATGAAAAAACACTTACTTTTAAACAGGAATCAAAGGTCGTTTCCTGCGGTTTGGCAATGCCTTTTAACAATGCTTTTTATTACAGGATTACTGATGCCGGCAGCTTTGCTGGCTCAATCTACCTCAACCGACTCCACCAAAACACAAACCATTTACAGCGCACTGCCAGTTAAACCAAAGTATCCAAAGGTGGTTGGTTATTTAAGCTTTATCCTCCCGCTCGAAACATTAACCGGCGGCAAATTCACACCCAATTTCTCCGGTCATACCAGCAGTATCGGCTTCCCGATAGGGGTGAATGTGTTGTACAGTGACAGTTTCGGGTTTAGTTACGAGTTTACCCCTACTATAAAGGCGTCCGGCGGAACCAGTAAAATGAGTAATTTGTTATTTGATCCCGGTACCATGTTCCGTTTTGATCATGGATTTACCATCATAACACGTTTAGCGTTCGAGACTTCGGGCCGTTATGGTTTTACACCCGTATTTAACCAGATTTACGCCCGCACCAAAGATGTTAATTATTTTGTGGCGCTATCACTTCCCGCCAGGTTTGGCAACAGCGCAGCCTCTTCCTTAGGTTTAAACCTGCAGATCGGGTTTATTTTTAATTAATTCGTCCGGGCTGCTTGGTGTTATAGCAACCTCCACCCGGAAATTGTGGCGTTGATAATCAGCCACCCGACACGCCTTTTGTTTGCGAAATGCAGCGCAAACCTGCATAATCCGTTAAATTCATTTAATTACAATGGCAAAAGCTCAGTCTCATTCTTTACATCCGATCAAACCGGGAAATATATTGGAGTGATGCAGGGAATTACAGCAGGCGGCGAAGCGGGCAGCCAGACTTTTACCTTCGAGGTTAAACAAAACAGTACAGCGCAAATAAACAAATAACGGGTTAAAATATCGTCGTAATTAATAGCAAAAGTATTTTACAATTGTAAATATTGTTATAATTGCAAATGAATGAATTTGGGGAGCCATCAATCCCGATAGAGGAACAATTTAGAATTGTGGCTAATATGGCGCCTGCTTTAATCTGGATGGCGGGCATAGATAGAGGATTCGTTTTTTTTAATATTGCCTGGCTGAATTTTACCGGCCGCACTCTTCAGCAGGAATACGGAAATGGATGGACAGAAGGGATACATCCCGATGATTTACAGCATACCCTTGAAATTTATGCAAAGTGCTTTGATGCAAGAAAAGAGTTTAAAGTGATATACCGCCTAAAACGGCACTACGGCAAATTCAGACGGATTTTGAATCATGGCGTTCCGGGTTACAATACAGACGGCACTTTTACAGGATATATCGGCTCGTGTATGGATATCGAAGACGTACCGGAGCTGGACATATTACAAAACGAATTCATCAGCAACGAGGCTTTAGAAAAGGAACAGAGGCTGAATGAAGAACTGGCATCAACAAACGAAGAATTAAGTGCTGCAAATGAAGAGTTGGTATCGATCAACGAAGAATTAAAAAATACCCAGGAAAAGTTAGCGCGGCTGAATCATGAACTGGAAGAAAAGGTAGCTATACGCACAAAGGCTTTACTTAAGAGTAAAACGGAAACACAAGAGCTTAATGAAGAGCTTAGTGCTACCAACGAAGAACTTGCCGCCGCTAATGAGGAATTGCTTACCACAAATGAAGAGTTGCATGAAAATAAAGAAGCCCTTCAAAACACCGTAGACGAACTGGTTTTAACTAAAGGCCAGGTAGAGAAAAGCGAAAAGCTTTTTAAATCTATCGCTATAAACATTCCAAAGTCTTTAATCATTGTTATTGGAAAGGATCATAGGTACATAACTATTGAAGGGGACCTGATGGTAAGAATGGGATATGATAGCAAAGATTACACTGGAAAGCACCCTGCAGAAGTGTCTTCGCCGGAACGTTATGAAGCTACCCGGCATTTGTATGACCGTGTATTGAGCGGCGAACAATTCACTGCTGAACGCAAGGGAGAAACCGGAGGTGATTACCGGGTAGATTTTGTACCGCTTAAAAATGAAGATGGAGAAGTATATGCCGGTTTAATCATTGCTTTAGACATTACAGATATTAAGCAGGCGGAAGAAAGAAGCGCCAAGCTTGCAGCCATAGTAGAATCTTCGGATGACGCCATTATTAGTAAAACTCTTGAGGGCGTCATTACCAGTTGGAATAATTCTGCCGAAAGAATGTTTGGTTATCCCCATACCGAAATGATAGGGCAACCCATCTTAAAACTCATACCGGAAGACCGGCAAAGCGAAGAACCGCGTATCCTCGATCAGTTAAGAAGAGGAGAAAGGGTAGAACATTTTGAAACGAAACGGGTAACCAGGGAAAATAAAGTATTGGACGTTTCACTAACCATTTCCCCCATTAAAGATTCCCAGGGCAATGTTATCGGAATATCTAAAATAGTGAGGGATATTTCTGAAAAAAAACAGGATGAGTTGCGGAAAAATGATTTTATCGGCATGGTAAGTCATGAACTGAAAACGCCGTTAACCTCCCTTACTACGCTGGTACAGGTGTTAAATTTGAAGCTTAAAAACAGTGAAGACACCTTTATTTCCAGCGCGTTGGACAAAGCGGATGTACAGGTCAGAAAAATGGGTAAAATGATCAATGGGTTCCTGAATATTTCCAGGCTGGAATCGGGTAAGATCCTGATCGAGAAACAACAATTCGACCTGGAGGAGCTAATTGACGAAATGATCCAGGAAATTAAACTAACTGTTTCAAGCCACCAGATCTTATTTGAACGCTCTCAATTACTGATGGTAGATGCCGACCGGGATAAAATAGGATCAGTTATTTCTAACCTGCTAACAAATGCAGTTAAATACTCCCCTAAAGGAAAACTGATTGAGCTTAAATGTGAAGCAGTGGGGAACGACGTGCAGGTTAGCATCAAAGACGAAGGTATAGGTATCAATGTTACAGATCAGAAAAATTTATTTGAACGTTATTATCGTGTACAGAACAATCAAACCCGGCACATTTCCGGTTTTGGCATCGGACTATATTTAAGCGCTGAGATCATCAAACGTCATGATGGAAATATCTGGGTTGAAAGTGAAATCAATTCCGGATCAACTTTTTATTTTAGTTTACCATTAGTAAGATAGCGGTTTTACAATAGTATCGTCATTGCGAAGAATGAAGCAATCTCTGCATAGGCAACTCAACGAACCCGATTCTCTTCGAATACATAATCCCTCCCCGCACGTCATTGCGAAGAATGAAGCAATCTCTACATAAGCAAGTCAACGAACCGTAAATTCATTAAAATAGTAATATTTATTCTATTTTTAGCAAAGCCAATTATTATGAATAAGATCATTTGCTGCACCCTTTTGTATGCATTTCCAGCTTTTTTAAAGGGGCAGGATACTGCTAAAATTAACAACGGTTCCGGCTGGCAACTCATACAAACACAGGGAGTACCCGAAAAAAGGGAAGATTGCAGCTTTGCGGAGGTAAACGGGCTTTTTTACCTTGTAGGCGGCCGGGGCGTTAAGCCGGTTGATGTGTTTGATCCCGAAACAAATTCGTGGCAGCACAAGGGGAATACACCTATTGAGCTTAACCATTTCCAGGCGGTTGCATATAAAAATAAGATATATGTTATTGGGGCGATGAATGGCAGGTATCCGCATGAAAAGCCATTGGAGAACATTTATAGCTACAATGTGCAAACAGATAAATGGGAAAAAGGCCCGCAAATGCCAGCCGGCAGGTTACGCGGATCTGGCGGAACGGTGGTTTATAAAGACAAGATCTACCTGGTTTGCGGCATACAGGATGGCCATTATGAAGGATCAGTTGGATGGATGGATGTGTATTATCCTATGACCGGGCAATGGCAGGCCTTGCCTGATGCTCCACATGCACGTGATCATTTTAACGCGGTAGTTATTGGCGACAGGCTTTACCTGGCAGGCGGCAGACGGACGTCGGCCAAAACACAACAGGTTGCCCAGCTTACCGACCCTGAAATTGATGTGTATGATTTTAAGAAACAAACCTGGCAGACTTTACCTGCTGATAAAAGCCTTCCTACATTAAGGGCAGGCTGCACGGCAGTAGCTTACAAAAAGCAGCTGGTGGTGATTGGCGGCGAAAGCGTGGTCCAGAAAGAATCGCACCATGAAGTGGAAGCCTATAATACCAAAACCGGAAGCTGGACTAAGTTCCCAGCGTTAGTAACAGGTAGGCACGATACCGGGGCGTTATGCTACAAAAACAAAATTTACATAGCAGCAGGTTCGGCTAACAGCGGCGGGGGACCCGATCAAAACACCATTGAGGTGTTAAAACCATAAAAAAAGCCAGGCCTTCAATTGAAGACCCGGCCAGAGTTGATTGAGTTGAAAGGTTTTAAACCAGGTTGCTTTTAATGTAAGCAACACTTTCAGTAATACTGGTGTAAGGATCGCCGGGGCACTTATCCTGTTCCACAAAGAAATATTTTAAGCCCGCTTTGTCGGCATATTTAAATATCTTTTTAAAATCGATAATGCCGTTACCTACTTCTGTAAACATACGATCGGTGGTTTTATCCATATCCTTAATGTGCCACAATGGGAAACGGCCGGGATGCTCATTTATAAGGGCGATAGGATCCTGGTTTGCTTTGGTTACCCAATACATATCCATTTCCATTTTCACCAGGTTTTTATCGCTGTTTGCAAGCAATGTTTCATAAGGGAATTTTCCGTCTTCCTGTATAAATTCAAAGTCGTGGTTGTGATAGCAAAGCTGGATGCCCGATTTTTTGCAGATCTCGCCTGCTTTATTAAAATCTGCGCCTACTTTTTTGTAATGATCAAGGCTTCCGCGTTCCGATGTTGAAAGGTAAGCGCAAACCATATATTTTACCCCCACCGCAGCAGCGTCATCAACGGCCCTTTGCCAGTCGTTCAACAAAGTTCCTTTTTGCGATGCGCCGTTTACCTGCTCTTCGCCTAAACGGTAGTGACTGCTTGGCATTACCAGGCCATTATCTTTTAAAACCTTAGCAAATGTTTTCGAGTCCATACCGTAAAACATTTCGCTGCCGGTATAAGTTGCGCCTTCAACCGAAGTATAACCTATCTGCGCCACTTTCGCCAGGGTAGCAACCGGATCCTTTTGCATGTAATCCCTAACCGTATATAACTGTAGCCCGATATATTTTTTATCGTAAGCAAATAATTGCGGAGCCACTAACATCCCGGCCGAAAGAACAGCCGAGGTTTTTAGAAATGATCGTCTGGTAGTCATAAAATTAGTAATTGGTGTTTGTAAATATAGTGTATTAATGACACAAACAAAAAATGCAACTAATTTGATACAATTAGATTTGCGAAAATGCAGTTGGCTTAAGCATGGTCGATGTGATATGCGAAACCAGCTTTGCATCGGCATATTCGGGCATACCACTTAACTTCTTCCATTCAGGGTCGCTGCCAAAGGCTTTCCAATGACTGTTGTGGGCTTCCATATCGTCAAACGTTATCATATAAATAAGGTTTGGCCGCAACTCACCTATCAGCGTTTCGCCAAAAAACACGGGGTCAAATCCAAGGCGTTTAAAAATGTTTATTTCGCCGGCATCGTTAAACATTTCCAATTTCTTTTTACCGGCGCTTTCGCTTGCATGCTCATACCTGCGCAGCTCAAAAATGCGGGGCTTTTGCTGCGGAGCCTGCAGCTGCGGCATGTGCGCAAAAGCTTTTAACAGAGAACTGTCTATCCTGTCATAAGCCGGGGCAGTGGCGGGGGCATTCAAGTACGCTTCGCCAGCTTCCAGGTAAGCCTTATCTGCCGCCAGCTTATCCTGTACGGTAATATAATCGGTCCACGAATTATAGGGAATTAAAACATACATATTGGTTTGGCCTGCGGGTTTAAGCTCAGTAAACACACCTATATTTTTGTTGCCCAGCCTGTTTAAGGCAGGGATTGCTGCATCCTTAAAATAGGCTTCCACCAGCTTTTGCTGCTGTTCGTTTTTTAAAAGGTAGGTCCTTAATTCATAGAACTGGGCGCCGCCTTTTGCTGAACTTTCAGCTGCACTGCTAATTTGGGACATTGCCGCGCCTGCTGCGGCAGTTAATAAAGATGTTTTCACAAACGAACGTCGTTTCATAGTTATTCTTGGGATTTGAATGGTTGGTTACGGATGATAAAAGTACAATTATTCTGTAATTGTTTTGTGAGGGCAGTAATGACCGGGATATAACGTCAACAGAACAAAATTATCAGGAAAATTAAATTAGATACTCCAAAGTCTATCTTGAATGGTTTAGCCGGTTAGCGACAATTACGCTGAAATAGGTACTTGCAAATATCTTAAACCGCATATCAAAGCATTTTTGTCGCGTTCTGGCGTTCAAAACCTTTAATTGAAAGTATTTATAAACGATTAAGGTAAAGATAACTGCATAATCGATAAATATAATTTCGAAGTCGGCACTCCTTTTTAATTGGGTTGAATTTGTTCTTTAGTAAATCTACATTTGTTTATGAAAACCTTATTGCTTCCCTTATTTCTTTTAGTCGGGTTTTGTTTGCCTACTCAAAAGCAGCAAGATAGAAGAAAGCCGGGGGCCGGTACAGATACAGTACTTTTTAAGTTAAAAAATAAAAAGGCTGCCGCTGATCAATATATAATGAGCCTCAGAAAGATATGATTGTTTTTGTTAAAGTTCTAAGTTGCGCCTTCAATGGGCCGGGGCGTTAAATATCCTCAGCTCCTTCGGAAAATAATTATTGATCCGGTTTGGTAAAAGTTTAGCCCAACCCAATGCGTGTCCCTCATAGGTCATCAGGCTCCAGCCCTTTTCATTTACATTTATATCGATGTTTTCACGGCGCAAGTATTGTATTGCCTGGTTATGATCAAGCGGCGTTTGTAAAAACAGGTCCTTATTAACAAGGATGCTTAAAGCCAGTTCATGATCGGGTACCAGGTCGTTGCCCATCAGTTTGCCAACGCGCACACCGGATTTTTTAATGTATAAATGCCGCTGCAAAGTATCCAGGCTTTCTTTGTGCACTTTGTTTATAGCCAGCCAATCGTCATTTACTTTAAAAAAGTAAAAGTTTTCAGGGGTGGTTATATATTCTTTAACCAATTCAATCTCTTTTAGTGCTAGTTTCTGGGGTCCTTTTGTTTTAAAGGAGGGTAATTGATCTGTTTGTCCTTTCTTTTTTAAACAAGCCACAAATAAACCTTCGCCTTTTACCTTGCCCGGATAAAAACGGTAACCCCATGCCTTTTGCCGGGTTGATTGCGTTTCTACAATTCCCCATTCCTTATATATAGGTATACGCAGGCTTTCCAATTCAAATTCGGTGCAAAGCCAATCCAGTATATCTTCGTTTTCCTGGTGCGAATAAGAGCAGGTACTATATATAAGGTATCCACCCTCATTTAATGCCGGGTAAATATCTGCAAGGATGCGCTCCTGCCGCTGGTGGCATAGGTTTACATTTGCTTCCGACCATTCATTCATAGCCTGCGGATCTTTCCTGAACATGCCCGAGCCGGAGCAGGGCGCATCAACCAATATAATATCGAAAAAGCCACTAAGCCTGCCGAAGTCTTTCGGGTCGTTATTGCTTACTATACTATTAGGTGTGCCCCAGCGGTTAAGGTTATCACATAAAACAGGTACGCGCGTTTTTATAATTTCGTTGGCAACTAACAAATCATCGCCGCCTATTGCCGAATTGATCAACGTGCTTTTGCCGCCGGGTGCCGCACATAGGTCCAATACTTTAACGGGTTCATTGTTATTTTGCCGGATGTGTTTAAATATATGATCGATAAACATGGACGATGCTTCCTGCACATAATAGCAGCCGGCATGAAAAAGCGGATCAAAAGTAAATGACGGACGACTATCCAGATAGTGTCCTTCTGCACACCAGGGAACCTGACCGTCTGTTTTTAGTGCCGGTTTTTTAAATGGATTTATTCTTAAAGAAGTAGGCGGCACAATATTTTGGTGCGCATTTATAAAATTCTCTGGCTCAAAGCCGGGTTCGGCATTTAGAGATAAAATAAAATTTTCGGGAAAAACAACTTCGCTCATATCAGTTTCAAAGATACTAATTCCATTGAATGGGAATTCCTGACGACTTGTTAAACACAATAAAGCTTTTATTTTGGTTAGCATACAGAGAGTTACCTGTTATGTTTTAGATTTTTCATAAAATGTTTTGGCAGACAGCCAAAATCTCTGTACATTTGTGACCGCTTTAGAAAAAGGCGTTGTTTTTTGAAGAATTGGTAACTTAAAAATAATCTGAAAATAAGTGAAAATAACACTTGACAGATATCAAAAAAAGTTACACCTTTGCAGCCCGGAAACGAGGTAGCGAAAAGGGGAAAAGGGACGGGGAAGCGGGCTTTAAAAATAAAAAGAAAATAAAGTTTGCGATAGTAAAAAAGG
>JAQBOU010000245.1 GCA_028287865.1 Mucilaginibacter sp.
GCAAAAGCCTATTCAGGCTTATCGGTATTTGCCGGTGTGGGTGAACGTACCCGCGAAGGTAATGACCTGTTGCGCGAAATGTTGGAATCGGGCATTATAAAATATGGCGATGCATTTATGCATTCCATGGAAGAAGGCGGATGGGACTTATCTAAAGTAGACCCGGAAGCATTAAAAGATTCAAAAGCTACTTTCGTTTTCGGACAAATGAACGAGCCTCCCGGTGCACGTGCACGTGTGGCGCTTTCAGGATTAACCATTGCTGAATATTTCCGTGATGGGGATGCCGAAGGTAAAGGCCGTGATATATTATTCTTTATTGATAACATTTTCCGCTTTACGCAAGCAGGTTCTGAAGTATCAGCGTTGCTTGGCCGTATGCCATCAGCGGTAGGTTACCAGCCAACGCTGGCAACTGAAATGGGTACCATGCAGGAACGTATCACATCAACCAAACGCGGTTCAATCACCTCTGTACAGGCGGTATATGTGCCTGCGGATGACTTGACTGACCCGGCTCCGGCAACTACATTTGCCCACTTGGATGCTACTACCGTACTTTCACGTAAAATTGCTGAGCTTGGTATTTATCCTGCGGTGGATCCATTGGATTCAACTTCACGCATCCTGAGCCCTACCGTTTTAGGCGATGAGCATTATAACACTGCACAACGCGTTAAAGAAACATTACAGCGCTACAAAGAATTGCAGGATATCATCGCCATCCTTGGTATGGACGAGTTATCTGAAGAAGATAAGTTGGTGGTATCACGCGCACGCCGTGTTCAGCGTTTCTTATCACAGCCGTTCCACGTTGCTGAGCAGTTTACAGGCTTAAAAGGTGTATTGGTTGATATTAAAGAAACCATCAAAGGTTTCAACATGATAATGGACGGTGAAGTGGATGAATATCCTGAAGCTGCGTTCAACCTTGTAGGTAACATTGAAGAGGCAATAGAAAAAGGCAAGAAATTATTGGCGGAAGCGAATGGATAATTTGTTGCGGTGAGTTTGTTGCAGGTTGTAAGTTATAAGTTGTATGAATTTAAAGCAGCCTACTCCTTACAACAAAATAGCATGAAATAAATAGCAGTTAGGTTGCGGGAATTTAAAAGCTTGCAACTTACAACCCATAACTTACAACAAAGAAATGACATTAGAAATTCTTACTCCCGATAAAACACTTTTCGAAGGCGAGGCTACCTCGGTAACCCTACCGGGTACATTGGGATTTTTTGAAATACTGAACAACCACGCTCCCATCATCTCTACTTTGGAAGATGGCAAGGTAACTGTACGCGGCGGTTCAGCAAAAGAAGATACCTTTTTTATAAAAGGCGGCGTTGTTGAGGCATCACACAACAAAGTGGTTATTTTAGCAGAAGGCGTACTTCAGAAATAAATTCTCTTTCCCATATATTGAAATTTAAGGATCCCTGGCTTATGGCCGGGGATTTTTTGTTTAGACTCACCAACCATGTCATTGCGCGGAGGAACGACCAAGCAATTGCATGCTATACAGAGCAGCCAAATAGAATATCTTTGTTTGCACCGTCATTTATAGGATTTCAGGATGACAGGATAAGCTTTAATCGCTTGGTCAGGCCGTCATGGCTCAGATAACCTTTGTTATTGCATGGATTTCTTATGCTACCCCATAAAAGCTGAAATTCATCTTCAGCCTTAAATTCCCCCTGTTAGGTTAATAAACTACTATCGAGCAGTACACAACATTTTGATAAAACCCTATCAAAATGATAGCCCGAAATTAGCAATCGAAGCAATAAATTTTTCATTATCACCAACATAATACACTAATTATAAGCCACTTACGAATATTGTGCTATTTGTGGCACTAGCTTGGTATATGTCCCGGAAAATCATTTACTAATAGTTTATGAAAAGGCATCAGTTGAAATATACACTAAAAGAAATAATCACCATGGTGTTCATCTGGTTATTGGCAATCGCAATGCTTTACATAGTGTATTTGAAAATCAAAATGCTTTACCTCTAATATTTAAATAGTTCAAACACTAAAACCAAATCAAAAATGGATGTAATACTCACAATCGCTTATGTACTATCGTTCATAGTCATATTCTGGATATTTTTTAAAACAGTTAATTACTTCGAAAAAATCTAATCATCATGCTGGCATTATTCATCGTAGCAATCGCCGTATTTTTTTATATGGTTTATGTGCTTCTCAAACCCGAAAAATTTTAATCACAATCAAACAATCAAATCATGAATACTGAATATATTGGTATTGTTTTTATGTACCTGGCAACCATCGCCCTCGCAATACCACTGGGCAAATACATTGCTAAGGTATTTAAAGGAGAAAAAACCTGGCTGGGCTTTATGGCCCCGCTGGAAAAGCTGATCTTTAAGTTCAGCGGCATTGACCCTAACCGGGAAATGAACTGGAAACAGCATTTAAAGGCATTGTTAACCGTTAACTTGTTATGGTTATTCTATGCCTTCTTCTGTTTGCTGTTTCAAGGTCATTTACCTCTAAACCCGGACAATAATCCTAATCAAACTCCTGACCTTGCTTTTAATACCGCATTGAGTTTTGTAACCAATACCAACCTGCAGGATTATTCGGGCGAATCAGGCGCAACTTACTACACACAATTATTTGTGTTTATGTTCCTGCATTTTGTAAGCGCTGCAACAGGTATAGCTGCTATGATGGTGGTGTTTAAAGCTATGAAGGACAAAATAACCGACAAGCTGGGTAACTTCTGGGATTTTTTAGTAAAATCAATCACCAGGTTATTGTTGCCCATAAGTTTTGTAATAGCTGTTATTTTAGCCTTTAATGGCACCCCAACCAGCTATAAGGGAAAGGACACTGTAATAACCTTGCAGGGTGATACCGTCCATGTTTCGCGCGGACCGGCAGCTGCCATGATCGCTATAAAACAAGCCGGCACCAACGGCGGCGGATGGTTTGGCGTAAATTCAGCGCACCCATTTGAAAACCCAAATTACCTCACCAACATTGTTGAGAATATCAGCATTATCCTTATTTCTATTTCGCTGGTATTTGCATTGGGCTACTACCTTAACAAAAAGAAACTGGCGTGGGTTATTTTCGGTGTGATGACGGTGGGTTTTCTCATTATGATATTCCCATCGGTAAGCGCCGAAGTGAACGGAAACCCAGCCATTGCGCATTTGGGTATCAGTCAGCCCGGCGGCTCAATGGAGGGCAAGGAAGTTCGTTTCGGACCGGCAGCATCAGCCTATTGGGGGATAACTACTACGGTAACGTCCAATGGTTCAGTAAATGCTATGCATGATAGCATGATGCCGGTGTCAGGCATGGCACAAATGTTTGATATGATGATCAATGCCTTTTATGGAGGCGTGGGAGTTGGCTATCTTAACTTCTACATATTTATGATCATCGCCGTATTTATATCCGGCCTTATGGTGGGGCGTACCCCTGAGTTTATGGGACGTAAAATTGAAGCGCGCGAAATGAAAATCGCCTCGCTGATCGCTCTGCTGCATCCCTTTTTAATATTGGTTGGAACAGCTATTGCAACTTATGTGCTTGTTCATTTCTCTAATGCAGGCTGGGCAACCAAACCATCGGCATGGTTAAACAACCCGGGCTTTCATGGTTTTTCCGAGATGCTGTATCAATATACATCCAGCTCGGCAAATAACGGTTCGGGTTACGGAGGCCTTACAGCCAACAATATATTCTGGAATGTGAGTACCGGTTTAGTGATCTTCCTGGGACGTTTCCTGCCAATTATCGGACCGGTTGCTATTGCAGGGATCCTGGCCAACAAAAAGTTTGTGCCCGAATCTGCAGGAACTTTAAAAACGGATACAGCCACATTTGGCATCATGATATTTGCCGTGATCATTATTGTTGCAGCGCTGTCATTTTTCCCGGCTTTAACCTTAGGGCCAATTGCCGAACATTTTTCAATTAAATAACCATAGAAATTATCATGAAATCTGATCAAAATACACTGTTCCAGGGCGATCAAATGAAGGAGGCTTTTAAGCAATCTTTCATCAAGCTTGATCCCCGTATATTAGTCCGTAACCCGGTTATGTTTACCGTGGAGATTGGTACTGTAGTAATGCTTGCAGTTACCATTTTCTCCTTTTCAAATAACGTGCAGGGAATCTTTGGCTATAACTTTACAGTATTCCTGGTATTATTGCTTACTGTATTATTTGCCAACTTTGCCGAGGCTATTGCCGAAGCACGCGGTAAGGCACAGGCCGAAAGCTTACGCAAAACCCGCGAAGAAACACCCGCCCGCCTGTTGGTTGATGGGAAAGAAAAGATGGTGATGTCGTCACTTTTGAAAAAAGGCGACGTATTTATCTGCGAAACCGGCGATAATATCCCCACTGATGGCGAGATCATTGAAGGTATTGCTACCATTGATGAATCAGCTATTACCGGCGAATCTGCCCCGGTGATCCGTGAATCAGGTGGTGACAAATCATCTGTTACAGGTGGCACCAAGGTATTATCCGACAGGATAAAAGTAATGGTTACCACCCAGCCGGGAGAAAGCTTCCTGGATAAGATGATTGCACTGGTGGAAGGTGCATCCCGTCAGAAAACACCAAACGAAATTGCGCTCACCATTTTGCTGGCCGGTTTTACGCTGATATTTGTAATTGTTTGTGTAACCCTAAAACCATTCGCTGATTATGCGAATACGCCTATTACGATAGCAGCCTTCATCTCATTATTTGTTTGTTTAATCCCAACCACCATTGGCGGCCTTTTGTCAGCCATCGGTATTGCGGGTATGGACAGGGCGTTACGTGCAAACGTGATCACCAAATCGGGCAAGGCTGTGGAAACTGCCGGCGACCTTGATACCTTACTTTTAGATAAAACAGGTACCATTACTATCGGCAACAGGAAGGCAACCAGCTTTTATCCAACCAAAGGGATAAACGAAACTGATTTTATTACCGCATGTGTTTTAAGTTCACTGGCTGATGAAACACCCGAAGGTAAATCAATTGTTGAGCTGGCCGAAACAGGTAAAACCAAAGTATCGGTTAAAGCGCCCGTTAACTCAGTATTCATAAAATTTACTGCCGAAACCCGCTCAAGCGGGTTGGATACCCCCAATGGTTTACGGATCCGTAAGGGAGCATTTGATTCTATCCGTAACATCGCATTAAAAGCTGGCAATCCTTTTCCTGCCGATGTGGAGGAAAATGTAAAAATTATCTCCTCAAATGGTGGTACCCCGTTGGTAGTATCACAAAATGAAATGATACTGGGTGTTATTGAGCTGCAGGATATTATTAAACCCGGTATTGCCGAACGCTTTGAACGCCTGCGTAAAATGGGTGTAAAAACCGTTATGGTAACAGGTGACAATCCTTTAACTGCCAAATTTATTGCCAATAAAGCCGGTGTGGATGATTTTATTGCCGAGGCCAAGCCCGAAGATAAAATGAACTACATTAAAAAAGAGCAACAGGGCGGTAAGCTGGTAGCAATGATGGGCGATGGCACAAACGATGCCCCCGCATTGGCCCAGGCAGATGTAGGTGTAGCTATGAACAGCGGCACACAGGCTGCAAAGGAAGCCGGCAACATGGTCGACCTTGATAACGACCCTACCAAGCTGATTGAAATTGTAGAGATCGGCAAGCAGTTACTCATGACACGCGGTACATTAACCACCTTCTCTATCGCTAACGACGTTGCCAAGTACTTTGCTATCGTTCCGGCCTTGTTTATGGTTTCCATACCGGCTTTAAGAGCCCTGAATATTATGGACCTGCATAGCCCGCAATCAGCAATTTTATCAGCAGTAATATTTAATGCCATCATTATACCTATGCTTATACCTCTTGCATTACGGGGTGTTGAATATAAACCAATAGGTGCAAGCGCATTATTGCGCCGTAACCTGCTGATCTATGGTCTTGGTGGTGTTATCATACCCTTTATCGGTATCAAGTTAATCGACCTTGTGGTCGGCATTTTAATCTAATATTAATCTTAAAAAAATGAAAACGTATTTATTGCCATCCGTAAAAATAACTATCATACTGTTAGTGATTTTATCAGGCCTGTATCCACTGGTGATAGCAGGTATCGGAAAATTTACACCCGGACATGGGGATGGTGAAACCATCGAATATAAAGGGCGCGTGGTTGGTTATGCCAACGAAGGTCAAAAATTCACTAAAGATAAATATTTCTGGTCCCGCCCGTCTGCTGCTAATTACCAGGCAGATGCAGGCGTAGGCTCAAACAAGGGCCCTTCCAATGCAGATTATCTGAAAGATGTTAAAGCCCGTATTGATACATTTTTAAAGCATAACCCCGATGTAAAACGCGAGGAAATACCTGCCGAACTGGTTACTGCTTCCGGTAGCGGCCTGGACCCTGACTTGTCTCCCGCAGGAGCAAAAGTACAGGTACCCCGCGTTGCCAAAGTGCGCGATATTCCTGCTGCCCAGGTTTATAAGCTGATTGATGACAATACAGAACAGCCTCTTTTGGGCTTATTTGGTCCGCCAAAAGTGAACGTTTTAAAATTGAACGTGGCTTTAGAAGAGTTGAAAAAGTAAACACAAATCTCCTATTATTTATATAACCCGTTGTTTAGTTAAGCAAACCGACAGATTAACAAGTTGAAAATGAGATCTGATGAAAAGTAAATAGTGACTCCATCTTCATCAACTTGAATAACCAGCACAGCTAATCAGATAACACAAATAACTCACACAAAATGAAATCTCTATTACTAACAATAGCGGCCGTGGCGACTATTGCAATAAATGTACACGCAGAACAAGATACTACCAAAGTTAAAATGAAGAAAGACACCGTTGCCCGGTCCTTACCTTCTCCATTGCCAAATCTTCCGTTTCCAACTTCTGATTGGGATGGAGCACCGCTTGTAGGCGCTGATGCTACAGCCCCTATTTATCCTTTACAAAAGGCTTTCAAAGCAACTAAAACAAGGTTCAGGTTTTATGGATGGGCTGATGTTGGCGGCGATATAAGCAGCTCCAAACATTCAAACGCGCCAACTTCTTATGACCTGGTGCCAAATTCAGTACAGCTTGACCAGGTGGGCTTAAAATTTGATTTACAGCCAAACACTGTTCAAACAGATCACGTGTCGTTCGGATTTTTGTCAACTACCATTTTCGGAACTGACTATCGTTATACCACTGGTTTAGGTTATTTCAGTAATCAGCTATTGCAGCATAATAATAAATACGGCTTTGACCCTGCCGAAATGTACGGACTAATATATTTTCCTAAAATTGCTGATGGAATGCTTTTAAAAGTAGGCCGGTTTATTTCGCCTGCCGATATTGAAGCACAATGGGCAACAGACAATTACCTGTATTCGCATTCATTAATGTTTACCGTTGACCCATACACCTTTACCGGAGCGCAGGCAACTTTTAAACTTGGCACATACTGGCAATTGGAAGTTGGCATACATGGCGGAAATGACATGGCGCCATGGAGCCATTCGGCACAGTTAAATGGTTTATTAATGGCCCGCTGGGTATCTCGTGACAATAATGATTCCGTTTATGGTGGTATCAACTCTTTGGGTAACGGTGATTATACACAACAACATGATGACCTGCAAATGGTAGTTGCAACATGGGGACATAAGTTTAACGAAACATTCCACATGATGACAGAGGTTTATTATATATGGCAGTATCATGCCTTAGTTGGCGGAACACCTATTCAAGGACCGCCGCAGCCATTTTATACCAATGTTGGAGCCGGAGCCCAAATTCCAGGAGCTGCACAAGCTGTAGGTGCGGTTAACTATTTTCAGATCAAGGTATCAAGTCATGATTATATATCTATCCGCAATGGTTACTTAAGCGATCCGCAAGGAAACAGAACCGGTTTCGCAACAAGTTATTCTGACCATACCATCGGATTTGTTCACCATTTCAATGACTATATCAGAATACGCCCTGAAATAAGATACGAACGCGCTTATGCCGACGGAGTAACTCCCTATGATAACGGCACTAAAAAAGATCAGTATACAGCAGCAATGGACCTGATTGTTCGCTTTTAATAAAAACATTATGTGGTTGCCCGATGCTGCCACCTTAATAAAACAACAAATAAATTAATAATTATAGCAATGAAAACGTTTAAATTTAAAATGATTACGATCATCGTATTGACATTTGGATTTGTTGAGATATCAAATGCCCAGAAACAATCAGCCGGATTATATTTAACTTACAGTGATTATTTAGATCATAAACTAAGTTACATAACAGATCCGACTACCCCTAATGGTAATAAACTTCTCATCCATGAATTTATGGGAATGAATAAGGTAACGGTTATCAGCAATGGTAAAAAAACAGTGATACCGAAGAGTGAATTGTTTGGGTATCATGACAGTTATGGTAATGATTACCGCTTTTATGAAAATAAAGCTTTCCAGGTAATTGATACCACAGCTTTTTACATTTACAGCTATGATAAACTAATCCAGCAAGGTAAGGGTCCAAAACCAACAAGGGTATATTATTTCAGTAAAAAAAACCTGGGCGAAATACTTCCCCTTACAGCCGAAAACATAGCAAAAGCTTTCCCTAAAAATGCAAAATTCAGGTACATGGTTGAGGTTGCGGCTAAAACCGATATAAAACTGGATGCCTATGATAATGAATCGAACGAGTATAAAATAAAAGAATTATACGCAGAAAGTTTAAAGTAACAAAACATACAGGTTGCTATGAGCAACCTGTTAAGGTTAGCGCGGGCTGTTATTATAATTATTTATTGTTTGATAATTATAAGTTTGGTTTGATTGAGGTTCGCGTGAAAAAAGGGGGGTGTCGGCCCCCCTTTAATAGGTTGTATGGAAGTTGTTGATTTAGTTAGCGGTTGAATAGATTTATTTAACTTAACGTAATGAGTGAAGAAAATAACAAAGAGCAGTCGGTTGAGCATTTTCTTGAGCTGATCAAGCGTTCAAGGCGCGGTAAGTTTAAGATTTACATTGGCATGAGCGCCGGTGTGGGGAAATCCTATCGGATGCTCCTGGAGACACATGCACTGTTGCGTAATGGCATAGACGTAAAAATAGGCTATATTGAAACGCACAAGCGTAAAGAAACGGAAGCCTTATTAACAGGGTTACCGGTAATACCGCGACGTAAGCTTTTTTATAAAGGAAAGGAGTTGGAAGAGATGGACCTGAAGGCGATTATTAACCTGCATCCAGAAGTGGTGGTAGTTGATGAGCTTGCCCACACTAACATTGAAGGCAGCCACAACGAAAAGCGCTGGCAGGATGTATTGGATATTTTAAATGCCGGCATCAATGTAATTAGCGCTATAAATATTCAGCATATTGAAAGTTTGAATGAAGAAGTAGAGAAAATAACCGGCACAGCGATCAATGAACGGATTCCGGACAGTGTTTTACAAATGGCGGATGAAGTAGTTAATATTGATATGACAGCCGATGAGCTTATTGATCGCCTGAAAGAGGGAAAAATATATGATGAGAAAAAGATCCCGACGGCGTTAAATAATTTTTTTCAAACCGAAAGGATCCTGCAATTACGGGAGCTGGCGCTGAGAGAGGTTGCAAACCAGGTTGAACGCAAAATAGACAACGAAATACCAAAAACTATAAAGATGCGACCTGAATTGTTTTTAGCCTGCATCAGCACTAATGACTCATCAGCAAAAATAATTATACGTAAAACAGCCAGATTGGCAAGTTATTACCGGTCTAAATGGTATTTACTTTACGTGCAAACCTCCAATGAAAGCAGCGATAAAATAAACCTTGCGTCTCAACGGTATCTTTTAAATAACATGAAATTAGCCACGCAGTTAGGAGGCGAAGTTTTAAAAGTAAAAAGTGACAACATTGCTAAAACAATTTGGGAAACGGCAGAAAAATATGATATTACTACCATCTGCCTTGGCAAGCCGCACTTTAAATTTTATCAGCTGGTAATGAAAACAGCCGTTTTTACACAATTATTAAATAAGATGTCACAAACACATATTGATCTTGTAATACTATCATAATGACAATTAAAAATAAACTCCGTGCCGGTTTTAGCTTTTTGTTTTTGCTGGCACTCGTATGCTGCGGACTATCGATCTATTTTCTTACCCGCCTCTCCGTTGATGCCCGCGACATACTAAAAGACAACTATAAATCTGTTCAGTATACAAAAAACATAGGTGCTTCAATAGATGCAAGCGCTGGTTTGTTAAGCAACCAACAAACCAAGTTGATAGAAGAAAACCTGGTGAAACAAGAGCACAATGTCACTGAACATGGCGAACAGCAACTTACGGACTCTTTGCGTGTAAAATTCGATGCACTTAAAGCATTAAATGGCAATGAAGCAAAAGCAGTTCAATTGCATACAGATATTAAAAGGCTTCTATATGGCATTATGCAGCTAAATATGAACGCTATTGAGCACAAATATGCTACTGCTAAAAAAACAGCCGATGATGCAACCTTACTCGTAGCTTTTGTAGGGTCATTCCTGTTTTTAGTGGCATTTAGCTTTACGGTAAATTTCCCTAGCTATATTGCTAATCCTATAAAGGAATTAACCGAACGTATAAAAGAGGTTTCCAAGCGGAATTATCATCAACAGCTGAACTTTAAATCGAACGACGAATTTGGAGAGCTTGGCCAAGCATTTAATACGATGACCAAAAAGCTGGATGAATATGAAAACAGTAACCTTGCCAGTATATTATTTGAAAAAAAACGCATCGAAACGATCATAAACTCCATGCATGATGCCATTTTGGGGCTCGATGAAAAATCATTTATCATTTTTGCCAATGAGGTGGCCTGTACATTGATCGGGATGCCGGAAGAAAGCCTTACCGGCAGGTATGCCCCCGACATTTCCATAGAAAATGACCTGTTACGCAACTTGCTGGTGAATGACCAGATTAAAATGAAAATTTATGCTGATAACCGGGAGAGTTACTATACCAAAGAGGTATTATCGGTAACCAGTAAGGATAAAGTTATTGGCAGTGTGATCATATTGAAAAACATCACTGAATTTCAGCAATTGGATGATGCAAAAACCAATTTTATAGCTACCATATCGCATGAGTTAAAAACACCGATATCCTCCATAAAAATGAGCCTGAAATTATTGGAGGATAGCCGGATAGGCGAAGTAAATGCTGAACAAAAGCAGCTATTGGAGAATATTGATGAAGACGCACGCAGGCTACTGCAAATTACCGGTGAACTTTTGGATATGGCACAGGTTGAAACCGGTAAGCTGCAACTCAATTTCGGCAGTACACATCCTAAAAACATTGTTGATTATGCCGTAAAAGCTCTAAAAACCACTGCGGATCAAAAACAGGTATCTATAAATGTACATTGTGATGAAAACCTCCCGGATGTGCAGGCCGATCTGGACAAAACTACCTGGGTTTTGATTAACCTGCTTTCAAACGCTATAAAATACAGTCATGAAAAATCAGTTGTTGACCTTATAGTGAAAATTTATAAGGCCGATGAAATAGAGTTTTCGGTACAGGATCATGGCCGGGGAATAGATCAAAAATATTTATCAAGAATTTTCGAAAGGTATTTTAAAATACCCGGCGCAACCGCAGAGCAAACCGGCACCGGCCTGGGGCTGGCTATAGCAAAAGACTTTATCGAAGCCCAGGCCGGCAAAATAGGCGTTGAAAGCGAAATTGGCGAAGGCAGCAGGTTCTATTTTACACTAAAACGGATTGGAAACTAAAGAAAGAGCGAAGTAAAAGGTTTTTGAACATTCTGTGTATTTCTGAGTTGTTTATTTATGTTTGAAGCACAGCCGGTAGTTTTTAGCAAGGAAAAATTCGAAAGAAAAACAATCTTGATTAACTTTGATCAAACATTTATGAAAAAACTGTTACTTGCTATTATTGCCCTGTCGTTTTTAAGTAAGGTACGTGCACAAACAGCAACAGACAGTACTGTTATGCATTCGCCGCTTAAAACAATGAGCGATAAGCAATATACGGCACTCATAAAAGGCGAAGATTTATACGATATGGCATTGGCTGGTGAACTCAATCATTATCCATCGCCAGATAAAGTGATAAAATTCAAAAAAGAGCTGGGTCTAAACGCTGCCCAAATAGACAGACTTAATATTATTAACAAAGAACTACGCCGAAAAAAGCTGGAAATGGGCTTAATCATCATCAAAAATGAGCGGGTGTTGGACAGTATTTTTAAATATCATTTACTAAATAACGGCTCGCTTATATTTTACGCCAACAGGTACGGATTATACCAGGGAGAACTCAGAAACGTTATTTTACAGGCTTGCCTTGTTACACGTACCATACTAACATCGCAGCAAATAAGCAGGTTTGAGGCTTTACAAAAAGCTAATTAAAAAATGCCATTTGATTTAGTTAATTTAGCGGCCCCCAATAAGCGAGTATATGAAGATTACTTTTGACTTTGAAAAACCCCTTGCCGAACTGCAGCAGCAGATTGAAAAGGTTAAACAGGTTGAAGACAAAAACAAGCTGGATATGTCGGCAACGGTTGCTGAACTTGAAAATAAGTTAGAGACCACCCGGCACGAAATATATGCTAACCTTACCGGCTGGCAAAAGGTGCAGATAGCACGTCATCCCGAAAGGCCATATACTCTTCAATATCTTGAACTGATGTGCGATAATTTTATAGAATTGCACGGCGATAGAACAGTTGGCGATGATAAAGCTATAGTTGGTGGCTTTGGCTCCATTAATGGCCAAACAGCTATGTTTATTGGTCATCAAAAGGGTCGTAATACAAAAGAACGTCAGTACCGCAACTTTGGCATGCCTAATCCCGAAGGCTACCGCAAAGCATTAAGATTAATGAAACTGGCCGAAAAGTTCAACAAACCGGTAATCACCCTAATTGACACACCAGGGGCGTTCCCTGGTTTAGAAGCAGAAGAACGCGGCCAGGGTGAAGCAATAGCACGTAATTTATTGGAAATGGCTATCCTTAAGGTGCCTGTTATATGCGTGATCATTGGCGAAGGTGCGTCGGGCGGAGCTTTAGGCATAGCAATTGGTGATAAAGTGATGATGCTCGAAAACTCCTGGTATTCAGTTATCTCTCCGGAAAATTGTTCGACCATTCTTTTTAAAACATGGGAACAAAAAGAAAGAGCAGCAGAAATGCTCAAGCTTACTTCGGTAG
Source organism: Mucilaginibacter sp. (assembly GCA_028287865.1). Taxonomy (GTDB): domain Bacteria; phylum Bacteroidota; class Bacteroidia; order Sphingobacteriales; family Sphingobacteriaceae; genus Mucilaginibacter. Next base: position 13,239 of record JAQBOU010000245.1, read on the forward strand.
ATATGCTTAAGAATAAGCTGATTGATGGTGTTATTAAAGAACCGCTCGGTGGCGCTCACCAGGACCCGATTGCAATGGCCGCTACCCTAAAAAAACAATTGCTGAAAGATTTAAAAGTGCTGAAAGAACGAAATGTTGATGAGCTGGTAACAGAAAGGATCAACAAATTTTGTGCAATGGGTGTGGTGATAGAGGATTAGCTATTTTGAAATAAAGAAAGCTGTCTCGCAAGGCAGCTTCTTTATTTTGTGCGTTTTTAGCAAAGCTGACTATTTATTTGGCATTGATTATGATTTGGGATAACCACTGTTTCGAATGCGGCCAGATCAACAATTAAAAACAGATATTAAGCCTTTCGCTGGGGTATAAATTTTTGTAAATGTTTATCATTTCGAACTTTTAAAAAAAAGCTTTTAGTTCTAAAAAAAACGTCCTATATTTGCATTCCTTTTTGGAATGGATAACAAAGCCAAAGAGATTGCCTGATAGTATAATGGTAGTACGACGGTTTTTGGTACCGTTTGTCTAGGTTCGAATCCTGGTCGGGCAACAATTTTAATTTCGGATTTAAGATGTTCAATTTCGGATTTATTCCGGATTTAAGAGAATCGGAATCCGAAATTGTTTTTTATGGTTTACACGCTATAAAACTGTAAAAAGTAAGAATTTAAAGATTCCGAAATCGAAATTCCGAAATCCGAAATAACAAAAAATGCCATTACAATTCAACCCGGTTAAATTATTTTCAGGCTCATGCACCCAGCTGCTGGCGTCGAATATTGCTGCTTCCTATGGCAGGGAACTGGGTGATGTTGTGCTTTCCCGTTTTAGCGATGGCGAATTTCAGCCGCATTTTAATGAATCGGTACGTGGCTGCGATGTGTTTTTAATCCAAAGCACTAATCCGCCTACCGATAACCTGATGGAATTACTAATGATGACCGATGCCGCACGACGTGCATCTGCTCATTATGTAACCGCGGTTATTCCATATTTTGGATTAGCCCGCCAGGACAGAAAAGATAAACCACGTGTTGCAATTGGTTCAAAACTGGTGGCAAATATATTGGTGGCCGCTGGCATAAACCGTATTATGACGATGGACCTGCACGCTGCGCAGATACAGGGATTTTTTGACATTCCGGTTGACCATTTAGATGCATCCATAATTTTTGTTCCGTATATAAAAAGCCTTGGACTGGGTAATTTAACTATCGCTTCGCCTGATATGGGTGGCTCCTACAGGGCACGTTCGTTTGCAAAATTTTTTAATGCCGAAGTAGTAATTTGTGATAAGCGCCGCAAACGTGCAAATGAAATAGAGTCAATGACCCTTATTGGTGATGTTACTGATCAGGATATTGTGCTGATTGATGATATTTGCGATACCGCAGGTACCCTGGCAAAAGCAGCAGGTTTAATTATGGAACGCGGAGCCCGCAGTGTACGTGCGGTTTGTACCCATCCTGTATTATCAGGCAATGCATATGAAACCATCGAAAACTCGGTGTTAACCGAACTTATTGTTACTGATACCATACCGCTTAAGCAACCAGGCAGTAAAATAAGGGTATTAAGCACGGCTGAATTGTTTGCAAAAGCAATAATGAACGTAAATGAACATGGCTCAATAAGTCAGCTGTTCAAAGTGGATTAATTTAGTCCATGGTCAATGGTCGATAGTCCATTGACAATTTTGAAACAAATACAAATAATACATACAAATACCATGGCCTATTTACCATGGTTTTAAAATCAAACAAATGAAATCAATTGCTATTAGCGGTTCTCCAAGAGAGAACGTAGGGAAAAGAGACGCTAAAGAACTGCGTTACCAGGCATTAGTGCCCGCAGTACTTTACGGTGGGTCAACCCAAACCCACTTTTCAGTGTCCGCAGCTGATTTGAAAGCCGTAGTTTATACGCCGGTTGTTCATTTCATCGACTTAAACATTGCTGGTGTAAAATCACAGGCCATTATTAAAGACATTCAGTTCCACCCGTTAACTGAACAAATCATCCACATTGACTTTTTGCTATTAGATGACAAAAAGGCAATCACTATTGAGATCCCTGTTAAATTAACCGGAACCTCACCAGGTGTTAAAACAGGTGGTAAGCTGGTACAAAAGCTAAGAAAGTTACGCATCAAAGGTTTGCCTAAAGATCACCTGGATGCTATTGAAGTAAGCATCGAAACTTTAGAAGTTGGTAAATCTGTAAAAGTTGGTGATTTAAAACTTGATAACCTGACTATCAACAATGCTAAAGAAGATACAATTGTATCTGTAACTACTTCACGTGCATTACGCCAGGCTGAGCAGGAAGCTGCCACAGGTAAAAAATAACCCGCACCCCTAAAGGTGAATTAAGGTTAATATTTAAACAGCGATAGGTTTATACTTATCGCTGTTTTATTTTTAAATAATATCTTCGCGTTAAAATAATTGATCAAAAATCCCTCCTTCAGGGACTTAGGCTATGAAATATCTGATAGTTGGTTTAGGAAACATTGGACCTGAATATGCCGATACCCGGCATAACATCGGCTTTATGATTTTGAATGAGATGGCCAAACAGGAAGGGATGAAATTTTACAATATGCGGCTGGCATATTATACCGAAATAAGCCATAAAGCCCGGACGCTTTATCTTATAAAACCAACCACCTATATGAATTTGAGTGGCAAGGCGGTTAATCACTGGATGAAAGAACTCAAGATCCCCATTGAAAACGTATTGATTGTGGTAGACGACATTGCCTTACCTTTCGGTACGCTGCGTTTAAAACCAAAAGGAAGCGCCGCAGGCCACAACGGCTTAAAACACATCGAGGCCACACTTGGTCACAATGATTATGCACGTCTCCGGTTTGGCGTCAGCGATAATTTCCCATAGTGCAGACAGGTTGATTATGTGCTTGATGGCTTTTATTAAGTTGAATTAACTGAGTTGCCTGCCCTTATT
>JAQBOU010000125.1 GCA_028287865.1 Mucilaginibacter sp.
AAATGGGTATCGGTAGGGCCGTACTGCTTGAACAAAACACATTCCGGCAGTTCCGAAAAGAAACTGACTATTTGCGGGGTGATCTTTAGTAGTTCGCCTGCGGTAAAAACTTCATTCAGACACGCCGGGAAGTAATTTTCGGCGGCAGCAGCTTCAGTTAAATATTGCAGTACTACAAAAGGTAAAAAGATGCGGTTAACTGAATTTTGGCTGATATAGCGCAGTAGCCTGTAGGGATCGATCCGCAAATCATCATTAACCAAAACCAACGTACCACCGGTTGTTAAGGTCGAAAATATTTCCTGGAAGGACACATCAAAGCTGAGTGGCGCAAACTGAAGGGTATTAACCCCCGCTGCGGATATAGAATTTTTTTGCTGCCATGAAAGTAAATTTGCCAAAGCTGCATGCCCCATAGAAACTCCTTTTGGCGTTCCTGTTGATCCGGAAGTATATAAAACATAACATGCAGATATGCTGGTAGCAATAGCCTCATCACCAGGTTTATGTTCTTTATCAGCAACTAAAACTTTTATGGATAACGACTCAAACAGTGCTTTTTCTGCGGTTGCCGTTAAGCACAGATCTATTTCAGAATCGGTTATAATTTGTTGCAAGCGATCAGCCGGGTATTCAGCATCAAGCGGTAAATAAGCTTTCCCGGCTTTTAATACAGCCAGTACGCTTACTATTGTTTCAATAGAACGGATAGTACTTACTGCTGCAATTGATGAAGCCGGCGAACTTGCATAGATGGCGTTGGCTAAAGCAGTGGCTTTTTTATCCAGCTGGCTGTAAGTTAATTTTTCATCCCCAAAAATTACAGCTGTCGCCTCGGGTGTCCTGTTCTTTTGCTGCTCAAACAATTGATGAATAAGAAAGCCAGAATTCTCCACTGATGCTTTATTAATAATGTTACCCATTTAACTGATGTATTTTGGACAAGGTGTAATCATATAAATTCCGGGGTGATGAATTTATTCTGAACAATAATTGATCATTTTATACGGTAAAATCAAAAATTAAGTTGTAAGGAAGCAACAAAATCCACTTTTATTTAAAAATGCCGAGGCAGTTAAAGGTTTCGATGCTGTATTAATAGTATCATTATTTTTACGATTTTATTTTATTAAAACGTTAAACATTATTCTTTAACAAAATGTTATTGCTTTATAATCCAATAATCATGAGCAATGAGAATAATGTCTCAGATGACGATAGCGCCTCATCTTCGTCAAATGGTACAACGCGAAGGGGTTTTTTGGCACGTGTTGCCTATGCAGGCGCAGGTCTTACGTTAGCTCCCCTGTTATCCGGCGCGGAGCAAATACTCCCTGAGGCCCCCCCGGAAAATGCCGAAATCACTACGGTAACCTTGACGATAAACGGGCAAAAGCGCAACCTGAATATCGATCCCCGAACTACTTTACTTGACCTGTTAAGAGAAAATCTGCAAATGCCCGGTACCAAAAAGGGCTGTGATCATGGGCAATGTGGCGCTTGTACAGTGCTGGTAAATGGCAGGCGTATCAACTCGTGCCTCACTTTTGCGGCTATGTGCCAGGATACACAAGTAACCACTGTTGAAGGATTGGCCCAGGGAGATAACCTGCACCCTATGCAGGCAGCTTTTGTTAAGCATGATGCTTTTCAGTGCGGGTATTGCACGCCTGGACAGATCTGTTCTGCAGTTGGATTGGTGAATGAGGGTCATGCAAAATCTGATAAGGATATCCATGAGCTTATGAGCGGGAATATCTGCCGCTGCGGCGCCTATCAAAACATAGTTGAAGCTGTAAAAGAAGTTATAAACGTTTAAAAACCCTGTAAAAATTTATGGAACCATTTAAATTCACACGGGCAAATGATCAGCATTCAGCAATCAGCTCAATGGGAGGCAACGGCGTTAAAGTAATTGCAGGCGGCACAAACCTCATCGACCTGATGAAACTGGATATAGAAAAGCCTTCCCAGCTTGTTGATATAAATAATTTAAAACTCCAGACGATAGAAACGCTGCCAAATGGGGGTATGAGAATAGGTGCGCTGGTCAAAAACAGCGACCTGGCCTATCATCCGGATGTTATCACAAAATATCTTGTATTATCCGAAGCATTATTATCCGGTGCATCACCCCAATTAAGAAATATGGCTACCGTTGGCGGTAATCTTTTACAGCGTACCCGTTGTCCTTATTTTTATAATGAAGGATTCCCCTGTAACAAAAAGAATCCGGGTTCCGGTTGTTCAGCAATAGATGGATATAACAGGAATAATGCAATTTTAGGTACCAGTGCCCAATGCATCGCTACGCATCCATCGGACATGTGCGTTGCTATGGCTGCATTAGGAGCGGTGATCCATGTGCAGGGTATAAAAGGAACGAGGGCTATTCCATTTAATGAATTTCACTTGTTACCGGGAAATACACCACACCGTGAGAATACTTTAAGGCAGGATGAGCTGATTATTGCGGTTGAACTGCCGCCTATATCCTACGCAGGGAGGTCTCACTATTTAAAGGTGCGCGACCGCTCTTCGTACGAATTTGCATTGGCTTCGGCAGCTGTGGCCTTAAATTTTGATAATGGAAGAATAAAGGAGGCAAGAGTTGCTTTTGGAGGTATCGGAACAAAACCATGGCGTGCAATATTAGCCGAAAAGGTATTAACCGGCGCAATTGCAAGTGAACAAACTTACAGAACCGCAGCGGAGGCTGCGCTGAGCGAAGCAAAGTCCTATAAGCATAACGCATTTAAAATAGAATTGGCAAAACGTACATTGGTGCGGGCCTTAACAACAGTTGGAGGAATGTCATGAGTGAAATAACCGGAATGCCTGTTGACCGCGTTGACGCCAGGCTTAAAGTAACAGGTGCAGCCACTTACTCTGCAGAATATTATCCTAAAAATTTAACTTATGGGGTATTGGTAACAAGCACTATCCCTAAGGGACGAATAAAAAACATAAATTCCAGCCAGGCAGAAAGGCTTAAAGGGGTGGTGGGTATTATGACCTATAAAAATTCACCAACTTTGCATTTTCCGCAAAGTTCTGACCCGGGAGGTGGTAAGTTCGGCGAAAAAGATTTGTTGCCGTTGCAAAACGACCGGATATTTTATGATGGCCAAATTGTTGCAGTTGTAATGGCCGATACATTTGAAGTTGCCGAACATGCTGCAAGTTTGGTAAAGATGGAATATGAGGTCGATCAGCCGGTATTCGACCTGGAGAAAAATATATCACAAAGCTACAAACCGGCTTCGTCTTTAGGTGGGGGGGCGGCACAGGAGTCACGTGGCGATGCTGATGCAAACTTTCAAAATGCTGCAGCTAAATTAAATGAAACGTACACTACCCCCGTTTACCATCATAATGCTATGGAACCCCACGCCACTGTTGCCGAATGGACCGGGGATAAATTGATGGTATATGATGCCACCCAATCGGTGGCCGGAAGTAAAAACCTTCTATCAAGTATGCTCGGCGTACCGGCCGAAAAGGTAAAATTGATTTCGTTATACATAGGCGGCGGATTTGGTTCGAAAGGTTTTTCATGGCCCAATACGGTACTTGCGGCTATGGCAGCTAAGGTGGTGAATCGGCCTGTTAAACTGGTATTGCGCCGTCAGCAAATGTTTACAACTGCGGGACGGCGTTCGCAAACTATTCAAAAAATTTCTTTAGGAGCTGATAATACAGGAAAACTGAATGCAATAAAGCACGACACCACATCCGAAAGTTCGTTTGTGGATGAGTTTGTTGAAACTGCCGGCGTTGCAACCAGTATGTTATACAGCAGTCCGAATGTGGAAGTAAGCCATAGCCTGGTGAGGCTTAATAAGGGAACACCTTGCCCGATGCGAGCACCCGGTGAAGCTCCCGGAACTTATGCGTTGGAAGTTGCAATGGATGAGCTGGCCATTCAGTTAAAAATGGACCCGATTCAGCTGAGGCTTGTTAATTATGCTGACATGGAGGAACAAAAGAAAAAGCAATTTTCTTCAAAAAACCTCAAAGAGTGCTACCAGCGCGGAGCAGATGCCATCGGCTGGTCTGAACGCAAAGCCGAACCAGGTACCAATCGTGACGGTAATTACATGGTGGGTTACGGTATGGCAACAGCTACCTATCCCGCAAACAGGAGCGCATCCTCCGCAAAAGCAACTATTTATGCAGACGGTAATGCCGAAATTTTATGCGCCACGCAGGATATTGGCACGGGTACTTATACCATTATGACACAGGCAGCTGCCGATGCGTTTGGTTTACCCATTGAAAAGGTAACGGTTAAGCTCGGTGATAGTGATTACCCGAAGGGTGCAAACTCGGGCGGTTCGCAGGTTACTGCAAGCGTGGGCCCTGCAATAAGGGCCGCGGCCCTGGGTGCTGTAAACAAACTAACTAAAATGGCGATTGCTGATGTCAATTCACCGTTACATGGAAGAAAAGAAGAAGAGATCATGGCTGGCAATGGCCGGATCTATTTAAAGGATAATCCTGATAAAGGGGAAGACTACATCCGGTTATTAAGCCGCAACAATATGCAAAAGGTGGAGGCACTTGCAAAAACGAATGTTTCCACACGGCAGCAGCAGGAATCAAATCCGGCGGCTGCGGGATCAGCCGACGCAAAGGCTGAAGAAGAAAGTAAAACAAATGCGGCAGTTCAGGAGGATGAAAAAACAGACCGCAAACCTTATGCGTTCCATTCTTTTGGGGCACAGTTTGTAAAGGTGTTGGTCGACCCGCAATTGGGTACTGTTAAAGTTGACAGGGCAGTAGCGGTGATGGATATTGGCAAAGTGATGAACCTGAAAACAGCTAAAAACCAGATAATGGGTGGGATGGTATTTGGAATAGGGATGGCCTTAATGGAAGAAACTGCCTACGATCCTAATAACGGCCGTGTGGTTACCCGCGACCTGGCACAATACCTTGTTCCGGTTAATGCGGATATACCAAAATTTGAAGTGCAGTTTATTGACAAGCCTGACACCATCATTTCGCCGATAGGAGCAAGAGGTATCGGGGAGATTGGTATAACGGGCATCACAGCCGCTATTAATAATGCCATTTACAACGCTACGGGTAAAAGAGTACGTGATCTGCCGGTTACTCCGGATAAATTGATATAGTTGGTTACATTACAATCATGGGAGATAATGGCTTAAAGCGATTTATTGATGCCCAGGAAACGGACTACCAGGTTGCTTTGTCTGAAATTAAAAACGGCAGAAAGCGCAGCCATTGGATGTGGTATATATTCCCTCAGATACAGGGATTAGGCTTTAGCGAAACGTCCAGGTTTTATGCCATTAAAGATATTAATGAAGCCCGGAAATATCTTAAACATCCGGTTTTAGGTGGCAGGCTGATCGATATCTGTAAAGCCTTACTGCAGCTTGAAGATAATAACGCAACCAGCATATTCGGATCGCCTGATGATATGAAGCTAAAATCATCCATGACCTTGTTTGCTGCTTTACCTGAAACGGACCCAGTTTTTCAATCGGTGTTAGATAAGTTTTTTAATGGGCTGAAAGACACCAAAACTTTGGAAATAATGAATAGATAAGATAGATGTTACGGGATTCTTAATGCTTTATAATTAAAAGGTTTTTAAGTATTTAAGATATTGGACTGGCAGACGCAGTTGCCAAGGATATTTTACAATCTGAAGTTTTAAAGTATATAAAATTAAAACGCAATAAGTACTAACAATTAGACGATTCTGGTGTTAATAATATTTAAAAATAAAAAGAAATTGAAGCCGCCGAAACTTATGCTGATATTTAATAAGCAGGCATCAGAAATTATCCTTCAAATAAAACATTAAAAATTTCATTAACAATAAGATTAGATTTAACTTAGATAGCTATAATTTTAAAAAAAAAGATTATGACACGTGAGGATGATTTAAATTTATATTGTTTTAATATAGCATGTAAAAATTCTGTTTACAACAGTGAACATTGTTCACCCGTGAGCGTGATTTTAGAAATCGACTTGTACAACGAGTCATATTGCAGCGAATGTGGGGAAGAATTAGTGTCACCCGTAGTGTGCGAAGTTAAGAAACACATAATCGAGTTGTTTAAAAGTGATAACAACTGCCATGTTACAGTTATTGATGATGACGTGATCTATCATCACGCAGTTAAAAACACATTAAAAAAAGACTTCATAAAAACGAAATTTCACGTTAATGGAGATAGCGCTTTAAATGAGTTGAAGAATAATATCAACCGGGAGGAAACATTACCAGATTTAATCCTGTTGGATTTGAATATGCCTGGTATGGACGGATGGGAGTTTTTAAAACTATTTAGGATACTAACCAGGACACTTAACAAACAAATAGTTGTGTATGTCATATCTAATACTGTTGATCCGTGTGATAGTGTAAGATTAAAAGAATTTCCTTTTGTAAGAAGTTTAATTTCAAAGACGTCAAGCACCGTGTTTTTAAAAAACATGCAAAAGAATCTACTAAAACGGCGGTTTCAAAGTGTTGTTTCTTTTTGAAGGTAAAGTGCGCGTAACGATTATTAACATAATCAGCTAAATTCTTCTCCCTGATGCCACCAAACAATTATAGCCAAACTTTCTTTATTGCTTAAAACGTTTTTATTGATAAATGCGTAGGTAAGATAACAGATAAAATTTACATGAGATTTCTCCCTTCCATAATAGTTATGCTTATCAGTTTAAATGCATTCAGTCAGCCTCAGCAAAAAGAGGAGGATATGACGGTTGACGGAATAAAAAGGTCGTTTATTACTTATATTCCATCCAATACTGATAAAGATCGTTTAATGCCATTGGTAATTTCGCTTCATGGTGGTTTTGCAAGTCCGAAAGGGCAGTTTCGCCTGGCGGATTTCAGACCGTTGGCCGATAAGGATAAGTTTATTGTCGTTTGTCCTGCCTCTAAACAGATCTGGCACGACGGGGCGAACAATAAGGGCATTGATGACGTGAAATTTATTGACCATCTGATCACATATGTCATTAATACCTATCATGCAGATTCGCAACGGGTATATATTACCGGCATATCCAATGGTGGTTTTATGACTACGCGACTTGCCTGCCAGCTGCACAAACGCATTGCGGCAATTGCGGTAGTTGCCGCCTCGCTTGACAGAGGCGAAGGATATGATCTGGAAGTACCTAAACCTGTAATTTACATGCATGGCACAAAAGACCCTATCGTAAAAATTGCGGGTGGTAAAATGTTTGGCAGGCACATCTATTCGCAGCAAGAAATAGTAAAGAAATGGGTAACGCTGGATCATTGCGACCTGAGGCCGGTGATTACCAAAATACCTGATAAGGCGGGCGATGGAACCAGTGTGGTTAAAGAAGAATACAGCAACCCGGAAAACGGGTTAAAAGTAGTTAGTTATACGATAATGAACGGCGGCCATACCTGGCCTGGGGGCTGGCAATACATGCCCAGATTTATAGTGGGCAAAACCACTCAAAATTTAAATGCTTGTGAGGTAATATGGCATTTTTTTAAAGCCTACAAACTAATTTAGCTAAATTGCGCAGTAATACTTCTGCATAAAGAACTCCAGAAGTCTTGACAATAAAATAATATGAATTTACCGGGGACGGCAAACATCACCACCAACAAAGCAAGCCAGTTACAGGAACAAAAACTGAAGGAACTGCTGATATATTTAAAGGATAACTCTCCCTTTTACAGCGAGTTATTTGCTATACACCAGGTAAAGATAGATGCTGTTAAAACGCTTGCAGACCTTGCGCTGTTACCAACCACCAGTAAAGAAGACCTGCAACGCCGGAATGATGATTTTTTATGTGTTGACAGGAATCGAATTATTGAATATACCTCCACCTCGGGCACATTGGGAAGCCCGGTTACCATTGCCCTTACTGAAAATGACCTGAACAGGTTAACCACTAATGAATATAATTCCTTTAAATGTGCCGATGGTAAAACAACAGATACTTATCAACTGATGCTTACGCTCGACAGGCAGTTTATGGCCGGTATCGCTTATTATGCAGGCCTGCGGAAACTGGGCGCCGGGATTATCCGCTTAGGACCGGGTGTGCCTTCCCTGCAATGGGAAACCATCCAGCGGCTTAAGCCTACTGCTATAGTTGCTGTGCCGTCGTTTATTTTAAAGCTGATCAAATTTGCGCAGGATAATCATATCGATCTCAATGCTTCTTCTGTTAAAAAGGCTGTTTGTATTGGCGAAAATATCCGTAATACCGATTTTTCCTATAACATCCTCGGAAAAAAAATAACCGAGGCCTGGGATATACATTTATATTCAACTTATGCCTCAACAGAAATGCAAACTGCATTTACAGAATGCAGTGAAGGGAGGGGCGGTCACCTGCAACCCGAACTATTGATAGTTGAGTTACTGGATGAAGATAACCAACCTGTGGCAGCAAATACACCAGGCGAAGTAACTATAACTACGTTGGGTGTTGAAGGTATGCCGTTGCTCCGTTATAAAACCGGAGATATTTGCTTGTATGATGATGAACCGTGTGTTTGTGGCCGTATCACCCTGCGCTTATCGCCCGTTATTGGCCGTAAAAAGCAGATGATCAAATTTAAAGGCACTACGCTTTATCCGCCTGCGCTGTTTGATTTGCTGAACGAAATGGAAGAAGTGCTTGATTTTGTGGTGGATGTTTACTCAAATGAAATTGGAATGGATGAAGTGTTGATCCATATTCTACCAATTGATGATAGCAAAGCCTGTGATAACCTCATCAGGGCTTATTTGCAGGCAAGATTAAGAGTGAGTCCGCATGTAAATTATGTGAGCGCATTGGAAATACAAAAAATGCAGGTTAATGAAGCCAGCCGTAAGGTGATCAAGTTTATTGACCGGAGGCTGTAGCGTTTGCAACTATTCGCGGGGTTGTGCTACAATTTAACCTAATCAACTAAAAACCTATATTTACGGTTTCAAATAAAATAATATTCGCCTATGATACCTGTTGGACAAAGCGTCCTGACTTTAGATGATTTCTCTGACATTCTATTTAAGAAAAACGCGATTACTTTACCGCCTTCCGCATTAGAAAAAGTAAGTGTTAACTTTCAGTTTCTTCAAAAATTTTCATCCAACAAATTAATATACGGCATCAATACCGGGTTTGGGCCAATGGCTCAATATAAAGTAAGCGAAGAAAATCTGTTACAGCTGCAATATAATCTAATCCGCAGTCATAGCTCCGGCAGCGGGGCGCTATTATCGCCATTGCTTGTTAAGGCGTTGATGATAGCACGCTTAAACAGCTTAATGCAGGCTTATTCCGGCGTACATACTGACGTGGTTGATTTACTGAAAGAACTGATCAATAAAAATATTACGCCCTGCATTTATGAGCATGGCGGTGTCGGCGCTAGCGGCGACCTTGTACAATTAGCACACCTGGGCCTGGTTTTGATAGGTGAGGGCGAAGTTATTTTTGAAGATAAGATCTATTCGACTGCTGAGTTATTTAAAGCTCAGGGCATTAAACCGCTTTCTATTCATGTGCGCGAAGGCCTGGCTATTTTAAATGGCACTTCGGCTATGACGGGTATTGGTATGGTAAATATCATCCAGGCACAAAAGCTGCTGGGCTGGTCGGCCATGTTTTCTGCAATGGTTAATGAAATTGTGGAGGCTTATGATGACCATTATTCGCATGAATTAAACATCGTAAAACACCACAAGGGGCAAAATAAAGTGGCGGGTATGCTGCGCGAAATATTAAAGGGCAGCAAAATGATCCGCAGCAGGTCAGAACATTTGTACCATCCTGATAACATTGAAATGGAAGTGTTTGAAGACAAAGTGCAGGAGTATTATTCATTGCGTTGCGTTACCCAGGTTTTGGGCCCCATTTATGATACCATTGTACAGGCTGAAAAAGTGCTGGTTGACGAATTAAATTCGGTAAATGATAATCCTGTGATAGATCATGTAAATCAGAATGTTTTTCATGGCGGTAACTTTCATGGCGATTATGTTTCGTTGGAAATGGATAAGCTAAAGATAGCGATCACTAAATTATCCATGCTTTCTGAGCGCCAGTTGAATTACCTGCTGAATAATAAGCTCAACCAAAAATTCCCGCCTTTTTTAAACCTTGGGGTGTTAGGTTTGAACTTTGGTATGCAGGGGATACAGTTTACCGCTACGTCTACCGTGGCAGAGAACCAGACGCTCTCATTCCCCATGTATGTGCACAGTATCCCGAACAATAATGACAACCAGGATATAGTAAGTATGGGCTGCAATGCTGCACTGATGACGAAAAAAGTAATCGATAATTCGTTTGCCGTGCTGGGAATTCAGTTAATGACCATTTTGCAGGCAATTGATTATTTAGATTGCCAGGAGAGGTTATCAGCACATACTTTAGCTTTATATAATGAAGTGCGAAAAATATTTCCAAAATTTATTGAAGATCAGCCAAAATATAAAGAAATGGAAAACGTAAGGTTGTTTTTGGAAACCACTGATCCGGCAATTTCATTTAGAGACTAAAATGATGAAAACTGCATTAGTTACTGGCGGCTCACGAGGAATTGGCAGGGCGATCTGCTTAAAGATAGCCGCTATGGGGTATTATGTGCTGGTTAATTATAAAAGCAATTTAACGGAAGCAGAAATAACGCTTTCACAAATAAAAAATGATGATGGAAACGGAGAGTTGCTGCAATATGATGTGGCAGACCGTGAACAGGTAAACCAGCAGCTTGGCGGTTGGATAAAAGCGAATCCTGACAATATTATTGAAGTTTTGGTAAACAACGCAGGTGTCAGGGACGACAGCCTGATGGCCTGGATGAAAGATGAACAGTGGGACGATGTTTTAAAAACCAGCCTTGATGGTTTTTTCTCTGTTACCCGTTTGGTTTTGGATGGCATGATGCTTAACCGGTACGGCAGAATCATTAATATTGTTTCACTATCCGGGTTAAAAGGGTTACCCGGCCAAACAAATTATTCGGCCGCGAAGGGAGGCGTTATCGGTGCAACAAAAGCGTTGGCGCAGGAAGTTGGCCGCAGCGGAATTACCGCTAATGCTATTGCCCCCGGCTTCATCAAAACTGATATGACCGAAGGCCTTGATGAAAAAGAACTGAAGAAAATGATCCCCATTAACCGTTTCGGAACCTCCGAGGATGTGGCGCACGCGGTTGGTTTTTTAGCCTCAAAAGAAGCAGGTTACATTACCGGGCAGGTACTATCTGTAAACGGAGGGTTGTATACTTAAAACTGATAAAAAAATGTCATTGCGAGCGAAGCGTGGCAATCGCGAACCTTGCAGAACCGCTCTATATAGCATGCGATTGCTTCGTGCCTCGCAATAACAGGTTTGAAAATGAAACAAGCAGAAAATATCTTGTCACTCATCCCGCAGAGGCCACCATTTGTAATGGTTGATGAGCTGTTGTTTTGTGATGAGAGCAGTACCAAAACCTCATTTAGGATTATACAAGATAACGTTTTGGTATTTAACGGGAAGCTCAGCGAAGCCGGGTTAATGGAAAATATAGCGCAAACTGCCGCCGCCGGTACTGGTTATAAGGCAAACCTGGATAATATACCGGTAACTGTAGGTTATATAGGCTCTGTTAAAAATTTCGAGGTTTTTGAACTGCCAAAAATTGGCGATGAATTGGTTACCGAAATAAAAATTGAAAACCGGGTATTCGATATGACCATAATTTCGGGTACGGTTAAACGGAATGATGAGCTGATTGCTCAATGTGAAATGAATATTTTTATCAGTAAATAATGTCAGCAGTTTATATTATTTCGGATGATATTTTATCGCCCATTGGGGTTACCACTGCCGAAAACTTCGGTCAGCTAAAGAATGGCGTATCGGGTGTAAAACAACATCATAACAAAGCAATTGCAGATCAGCCTTTTTATGCAGCTCTTTTTAATAACAGCAGTTTTATTGGCGATGACAAGTATACAGTATTTGAACAATTGCTGATCGCATCCATTAACGAGGCACTTCAAAAAACCAGTTTAAATGTCGCTGATAAAAAAACAGCACTGATCATATCATCTACCAAAGGAAATATCAGCCTGCTTGAAACAGAAACTGCAAGCACAGCGTTGAAAAAACGGATCGCTATGCCAACCTCAGCAAAGTTAGTGAGCGATTATTTTGGCTTTGTTAATCAGCCTATAGTTGTTTCCAATGCCTGTATATCGGGGATTATGGCTATCATAACAGGTATGCGGCTGATCCGCTCGGGCCAATATGAAAATGTGGTGGTTGCTGGAGCTGATTTGATATCAAAATTTATTTTGTCGGGTTTTCAGTCTTTCCAGGCCATCAGCCCAAATCCATGTAAACCTTTTGATATTAATCGCGATGGGATAACGCTGGGTGAAGGTGCAGCGACTGTTATTTTATCTGCCCGCCAAAACAATACAAGGGATATAAAAGTTATGGGCGGCGCGGTGAGCAATGATGCCAACCACATTTCCGCACCATCACGTACCGGGGAGGAATTAAGTATGGCGATAAAAAAAACATTGGCTGAGGCAAATGTTGAATCTGATGCTGTAAACTTTATCTCTGCCCACGGCACGGCAACTGTTTATAATGATGAGATGGAAGCAAAAGCCATCACGCTGGCTGGTCTGCAAAATGTCCCGATAAATAGTTTAAAGGGGTATTACGGGCACACCCTCGGAGCAGCAGGTTTAATCGAATCGATTATCAGTATACAATCTTTAAAGGAAAATATAATTATACCTACTTTAGGATTTGATGAATTGGGCGTTAGCACCCCCATAAATGTATGTAAGGAACTGCATTTGGGCGATTATAAAAATTGCTTAAAAACAGCTTCCGGATTTGGCGGTTGTAATGCAGCTGTGTTATTTAGTAAACAATAAAATTTGGCTTCAGAAAAATACATAACATCCGGTTGTACCATCAGTAATAATACTGTTTATAAAAATGGAGAGATCATTTTTGAAAGCAGGGGTACCGATGTGCAATCTTTCCTGCTATCCGTTTATAAGCACTTTGAAATCAACTACTCACGGTTTTACAAAATGGATAACCTGTGCAAGTTGGGATGGCTTGCATCAGAAATTTTGTTAAAAGACGACTTTAAAACCGTAAATTACAAACCTGAAGAAATCGGACTGATCCTTTCAAATGCTAATTCAAGCCTGGATACTGACCAAAAATATTTGGCAAGTGTACGGGATATTCCAAGCCCATCCTTGTTTGTTTATACACTGCCAAACCTTGTAACCGGGGAAATCTGCATCCGCAATAATTTCAAGGGTGAAGATGCTTTTTTTGTGTTTGAAAGTTTTAACGCAGAATTTATAGAACGGTATGTAAGCAATTTGCTGGATAATAACAATTTGCAGGCCTGTATCTGCGGATGGGTTGAATTGCTTGAAAGTGAATATAAAGCGGCCCTGTTTTTGGTTGAAAAAGTAAAAAAAGAAAATGCTGTGACGTTTACAGCAGCTAATATGAATAACTTGTTTGAAGATAAAAGTAAAAGTCCGGAAGTTTATATCGCCGGCGTGGGCGTAATTACGGCCACAGGTAATAACGTTGCCGAATGCCTTGCTTCATTTGAAAAAGAGGAAGCTGGCATCGGCGAAATTACCATGATGAATACGGTACATCGGAATGAACTCCCTGTGGCCGAAGTTAAATTAACTAACAAGAAGCTTGTGGAGATGACAGGCCTGCCTAAAGATATCAGCAGGACCACATTATTAAGTCTAGTAGCGGCCAGAGAAGCATTGGATGATGCAGCAATTCCCGGATTATCGTCATTGAGAACAGGTTTTGTATCTGCAAATACCGTTGGTGGTATGGACAGGAGTGAAGCTTTTTTTATCGACTTTATTGCTGATAACAGCAAAGGAAAATTAAGGAACGTATTTGATCACGAATGTGGCAGTGTTACAGAGGCAGTAGCTGACCAGCTAGGGATTACCGACTATATGACCACTATCAGCACTGCTTGTTCATCATCGGCCAATGCTATATTTTATGGAGCCAGGTTGATAAAAAACAATGTTTTAGATGTGGTTGTTGCCGGCGGGGCAGAAGCATTGACAAAATTCACGTTGAATGGCTTTAATACCTTAATGATTTTGGACAAGGAATTTTGTAAACCATTTGACGAGAACAGGCGCGGTTTAAATCTGGGCGAAGGTGCAGGCTACGTGGTACTTGTTTCCGAAAAGGTGGCCAAAACACTCAATGATCCATTGTATTGCAAGCTAAGCGGGTATAACAACAGTAACGATGCCTATCACCAAACTGCCTCTTCGCCGGACGGAACCGGGTCATACCTTGCCATGACGAGGGCGTTAGAAAAAAGTGGCCTTCATCCTTCGGATATCGATTATATAAATTTGCATGGTACCGGCACACCTAATAACGACAGTGCGGAAGGCACTGCAGTTAAACGTGTATTTGATCCACATTATCCGCCCATGAGCTCAACAAAGTCTTTTACAGGGCATACGCTGGGTGCAAGCGGTGGTATTGAAGCTGTATTCTCTGTTTTAGCGATCAGGCATGGTATTGTCTATCCTAATTTACGCTTTGAAACAAAAATGAACGAATTACCCTTTGCGCCCGAAACGCGGTTTTTGAAAGATCAGAAAATTAAAAATGTAATGTCAAACTCTTTTGGCTTTGGCGGCAATTGTACCTCATTAATATTCTCGGAGATATAACATGAAAATATATATTCGTTCATCCGCTGCTATATCTCCTCAAAAAACAATAGGTAATGTTAGCTTTTTAACGGAACCTGTTGAATACACCGGAACCCGCCTGCAGGCTATCGAACCTGATTACAGCGCATTTATTGATCCTAAACTTATCAGGAGGATGAGTCATGTAATTAAAATGGGCGTGGCGGCAGCAAAGGAATGCCTTAACACGGCTGATATAGAAGTTCCGGGCGCCATAATTACCGGAACAGCTCTGGGTTGCCTGGAGGATACGCTGACGTTTTTGACCCGGTTGATTGAACTAAAGGAGGAGCTGCTTCCGCCTACAGCGTTTATACAATCTACTCATAATACCGTAGCGGCGCAGATTGCCCTGATGCTTAAATGCCATAGTTACAACAATACATTTGTTCATAAAGGCATCTCCTTTGAAAGTGCTTTACTGGATGCCATCATGCTCCTGAAAGAAAAAGAAGCCGATAATATACTGGTAGGCGGTACTGAAGAAATGACAGATACCAGCTTTATTGTTTTAAACCGCCTGGGATTATTTAAAAGATGGCCACTTTCTAACTTGTCGCTTTTCGATACACCTTCTAAAGGAACAATCGGCGGGGAAGGGGCTGCATTTTTTTTATTGACCGCCAAGCCATCAACTGATAATCTTGCTGAGTTGAATGGCGTGCAGACCTTTTACAAACCATCCGGCATACCCGATACCGAAAAAAAAATCAATGCTTTTCTAGCTCTGCATGATCTGAAAATAAATGATATTGACCTGGTAATTATCGGGAAAAACGGAGATCTGAAAAATGATGAGATATACAATCAATTAGGCGCTACGTTATTAAATGAAGTTTCAATAGCTAACTACAAACATTTATGCGGCGAATACCCGGTATCTTCTTCATTTGCATTATGGATGGCAGCCAATATTATAAAAAGGGAAGAAGTGCCGGATGTAGTCAGGGAAATGGATATAAAAAATCTAAAACCACGGAAAGTATTGATATATAATCATTACCTTAATTTATACCACTCATTAATGCTGGTATCAGCCTGTTAACTTAATGTTCAAAGATTCGCTGTATAAGATCACATCGCAGGATCACCACGACGGTGTCATTGACGCCGTTTTAGAGATTAACAAAGAAGACAAGATATTTACAGGGCATTTTCCCGGTCATCCGGTGTTACCCGGGGCTAGCATGCTGCAAATAATAAAAGAGGTTCTGGAGGATACACTAAAAGCATCTTTTCGACTTAAAAAAGCTGATCAAATTAAGTTTCTTGCAATTTCAGATCCATCGGTTAACAATCTTTTAAAACTAAAATTAGCCTATTCTATCACAGATGATATCAATTTGGATGTCATAGCAAACTTTAGCCAAAGTGATATTTGCTGTAAGTTTAAAGGGTCTTTTGTAAGGCTAAAGTCTTAATTATTTGTCTGGTATCTTTTCTAAAAAAAACCTTTACCTTTTGCCTTTGTCTATAACTGAAATCAAATACATGTATTTTATCATCTTCATGCTGTTTTTTATTCTGCAGCGGCTCTCGGAATTATATATCGCACGGAAAAACGAAAAATGGCTATTGGCAAATGGGGCGATTCAGTACGGGCAAAGCCATTATCCTTTTATGATCTCACTCCATACAATGTTTATTGTATCATTAATCGTAGAATATATTTTAAGAGGAGGAACTCCAATAAACTGGATCATCCTGGGTTTATTTTTAGTGATACTGTCATTTAAATTCTGGGCTTTATCATCACTGGGTAAATATTGGAATACCAAAATATACCGTATTCCCGGTGTTTATCCTGTTAAAAAGGGCCCTTACAAGTTTTTGAAACATCCAAATTATATAGAAGTAATTTGCGAGATAGCCATTATCCCGCTTGTTTTTCATTTATACTACACCGCAATTATTTTTACCATTTTAAATGCTATAATGCTTACAGTAAGGATCAGGGTAGAGAATAAGGTTTGGGCGGCGTAGTATAATCGCCAAAACTAACAGTCAGAATACCGGTGGTCATATTGTTATATCTGCTAATGTTCAACTAATATCCTCCGTGGATAATGTTGCTATTCGCTTTTCTTCTTCAGGCGACCTTGAATGCCACCAGGTTGCTAAGGATGACCCGCTCACAGTCATAACCGGTCCGAATATTGCAGGTGCCAGGCCAATGGTGGCTATGCCACCCATTAAAATGGCAAGACCCGAGGCCAAGCCGCTGTTTTGCATTCCTACTTCCAGGGAGATGGTACGGCAATCTCTTTCCTTAAAGCCCAGTAAGCGGCTAAACCAATATCCTAAGGTATACCCGGTGATATTATGGATCAACACAGCCAGCACCAGCAATCCGCCCACTTTTAGTAAGCTTTCTCTTCCGGCAGAAATAATGACAAGGATAATAAGACCAATGGTGGTCATGGAGATCAGCGGTAATAATTTATCAAGCCATTTTAGCTTTCCGCGAACCAGGTAGTGGAAAAGTAACCCGGCCATTATTGGGATAATTACCACTTTGGTGGTATCCCATGCCATGTTCCAGAAATTTATTTCTATAAATTTACCGGCAAGCAAATGCATCAGCAAAGGAGTTAGGAGTGGGGCAAGCAGGGTTGAAATGGCGGTAACTGCAATAGAAAGTGCCAGGTTTGCCCGTGCAAGGTAAGACATCACGTTTGAGGCCAGCCCGCTCGGGCAACAGCCAACCAAAATAATTCCTGCGGCTATCTCTTTTGGGAAATTAAACAGGCTTGCCAATGCAAACCCAACCAATGGCATTACGGTATAATGGCAAACCACCCCAACAACTATGGCTTTTGGCATTTTTACCACGGTCACCAATTCTTTTAGACTAAGTTCGCTGCCCATCCCAAACATAATGATCTGTAAAAAAGGAATGATCAGCGCTGATAATTTAAAACTGCCCAAGTGTAAAAAGTATTGAGGGTAATACATTGCTGCGGCAACCACAGCAAAGATCATAGTAGTAAAAGAAAAGCCTTTTAATCGGTCATCACCCCTGAAGATAATAGAAAGTGTGATAAAGAAAAGAACTAATAACCACCCGCTTATTGTAGTATAACCGGTAATACTTAGCCCGATATAGCTCGTCAGGATAACCAAGGCAACAAAATATGCCGTTTTGTTTACATTGTTAAGTTGGTTCATCAGCTGGTTGATCAAAGGTTTTATTATGCGCAAATTAAGGTATTATCCTTAAAAAAACGAGAGCGGGGTAGTGTAATCAATTATAGCAATGCAACGCTGTTAATTAACATAAGGTTCATTTGCACTTGCTCATCGCAGCGGTAACATCTTCAAAGGTTACCGTTCCTAAATTGTTACCAAACGAATTTGTGATATAAGTGAGTGCCTGGGCAATTTCAATATAGTTAAGATTGGCAGGAGGCATTTGCCAATCAAAATTCCTTTTTGAAACGGTGATCTTTCCCTGGAAACCATTTTTTACCAGGCATGGAAGGATATGTATATTTTTTTTAAGAAAAACGGAATCGTTTAATGGCGGCATGAGCGCCTGCAAGCCTTCCCCATTTTCGCCATGGCAGTTTTGACAATGGTTTTGGTAAACTAACTTTCCGGCCGAATAATAACGATTAAAGTCGAGACCTTTATCGTTTTGACAAGAAACAATCAAAACAAAAAGCAGCAATAGGATACCGGTTATAACCTTTAATTTCATTGGGTATTTGCTGAAGCTGGTTCTGCCTTTAAGGTTTTTATATCATCAATTAATTGGGTAACCTGCTCTGGGCTTGTTCCATCGTATGATCCGCGTATACGTTTTTGTTTATCTATTAATACAAAATAGCCCTGGTGTACATAGCCGCCAGGTACGGTAGTGTCCTTACTAACAGCAACCAGGTAACTTTTTTCGGCTAATGTATAGGTGGCGTCCTTTTTGCCTTGTAAAAACCACCACGTTTTGCCGGTTACGCCCAGTTTGTCAGCATATTTTTTTAACACCTTAACGCTGTCATACTTAGGGTCGATAGTGAACGAAAGAATATTAACGTCGCCGGTATTTTTATAGGTGTTATATACATTCAGCATATTGCGCTGCATTATCGGGCAGATAGACGGACAGCTCGTAAAAAAGAAATCGGCAACGTATATTTTTCCAGCAAGCTGTTTATCGCTAATGCTGTCGCCATATTGATTGATAAATTTAAAGGAAGGGATGGTTTGGTACACTGTATCTGTTACATTCTGGCCGTTTACAACTTTTGTTACTGCCTGCCTGTTACCATAAATCGGCAGTTTTTTATCATTACTGTTAAACTTACAGGCGCTCCACACAAGGATAATCGCAATAGCAGTTAGTAATTTCTTCATTTCATTTTCATTTTAACAAGGTATTTATTTGAGCGATTGACAGCGGTATTGATTTGCGAATCTATCGATTTTATGATCTTTTTTTGTGCTTGATAATAAGCAATGGATTGATCTTCAGATTTACCTTTTTGTTCATAATCAAAATTATGCATCCATATATCCATGGCGCTATCAGCCAATTTCAGCTTGTCCAGGTACCTATAAACAGAATCTTTTATTTCGGCTGTTGAATTAAATTTCACCATGCTGTCTAACAGTAACTTATTTTTCATTAATTGTTCATCAGCTCCCATTACTTTATCATGAATGCTTAGAACAGAATCTAACACTGCTTTTTTCTGTGCTTTTTTATCTGCACATCCTGATGCTATAAGCCCGGCAATTAACAAGAAAAGTACTTTTTTCATTTTGTGATCTTCAACACATCAAATCTAAACAACAATTGCAAAGGTTAGATATTTGATTGCCTTACATAGAAAATATAATCCATCATTGGTAGTTCAACCCCCGCTGCTTTTAAATGCTGCCCTGCCTGGGCGCGGTGATGTGTACCATGATTTATTACATGTGACAATATATCGGTCAATTTATTTTCAAAATCTTCCCCTTTTAAATTTTTGTAGCTGATCACTTTTTCAAAATCTTCCGGCTGTAAGCCATCAAGGTAGGTTTGCCATTGTTTGTTGTTTTCGGTCACGATAGCTGCAAGGGTATCGGCAGGCCAATCGGGCCACAAGACGCTGCCGATTGCCGGCAATCCTTTACAACGATTAATCCATATTTGTTGTGCAGCCAGTAAGTGAGCCATTAGCTGAACCGGCTTTTGTGGACCGCCGGCTTTAATTATAGTATCGAGCATTAATCCATTCGCATAGTGATCGTATTTGAACAGGCGGGTGAAATAATCTTTCATTCCGCAAAAATAAGACTATGCAAACAATTCAAAAGAATTTCTATTAACAATAATATAACATAACTAACATGATAAAATTATAACAATAGCTTAAATTAGCTTTATTAAAATGGTTAATTATGAAATTCATTATTAATATTGCAAAGATTTTAAAAAGCTTTCGTGAACGGATAATATTAAGAAGTATGCGGTCTTCTTTCATTCACTAATATATTTATTTGAAACTTTTTTTTATATAAATATATTGTACACCTTGGGCTTTACACAGGCTCATTTTAATGGAATCTAAAATTCAGGATATACCTTTCGATAAAAAGCTTTTTGGGGACGATTTTGCCTGGGGAGTATCTACTGCTGCATTCCAGGTGGAAGGTTCGTGCGATATTGGTGGCAAGGGCCAATCAATATGGGATGTCTTCACGGCTAAAAAGGGGAAAATTTTAAATGGCGATGATGCCAATACGGCTTGTGATTTTTATAATCAATATAAAAAGGATATTGATTTAATAAAGGAGCTAAATATTCCAAATTTCAGGTTTTCGATATCATGGACAAGAATTATTCCTAACGGTACAGGTGAAGTTAACCAGCCCGGAATAGATCATTATAACAGCGTTATTGATTATTGTATTGAAAAGGGAGTTGAACCATGGATTACAATTTACCATTGGGACCTGCCGCATAATCTGGAGCTTAAAGGCGGCTGGACAAACCGTGAAATTATTAACTGGTTCACAACTTATGTAAAAATATGTGCCCAAAGTTTTGGCGATAGGGTAAAACACTGGATGGTAATGAACGAACCCGGAGTGTTTACCGGCGCTGGTTATTTTTTAGGAATCCATGCTCCTGGCAAAACCGGACTTAAAAACTTTTTATCTGCCATAC
>JAQBOU010000134.1 GCA_028287865.1 Mucilaginibacter sp.
TGTTATGGCAGGGCATACCTAAAATCCCACAAATACTAAAGGATAACACTGACCGCAACCGTACATCGCCGTTTGCGTTTACGGGTAACAAATTTGAGCTACGTGCCGTGGGTTCGTCAGCTAATTCAGCCAGCCCAATGACGATATTGAACGTTATTGTTGCGGAACAGCTTAAAAAGTTTAAATATGATGTAGATAAACTGATAAAAAAAGGCGAAAAGAAAGACGTTGCCTTACTTATTGTAATTAAAAAGTATATCAAAGAATCAAAAAATATAAGATTTGAAGGAAATGGATACAGTGAGGAATGGGAAAAAGAAGCCGAAGCGAGAGGCCTGGCAAATGTAAAAACTACACCAAAAGCGCTTGATGCATTTATATCAGATAAATCAGATATTTTATTTGAAGAAACAGGTGTATTTACAAGGCGCGAGGCTCATGCACGTCACGAAATATTATTGGATGCGTTTTATAAAAAACTGCAAATAGAGGCCCGTGTTATTGGCGAGATGGGGATTAATATTATTCTTCCGGCAGCCATTGCCTACCAGAGCAAATTGATTGAGAATGTAAAAGGATTAAAAGATCTGGGGTTGGATAAGGATACCTATAAAGCGCAATTAGACATCGTTATCAAAATGTCTGAACATATAAATATTGTCAAATCGGATATTGAAGCAATGGTAAACGCACGCAAAAAAGCCAACAACATTGAAAACATCCGTGATAAAGCAATAGATTACGATGAAAAAGTAAAACCATACTTCCAGTCTATCCGCTACCACGTAGATAAGCTGGAACAATTGGTAGATGACTCCATGTGGCCATTGCCAAAATTCCGTGAGTTACTATTTATCAAATAAAAAGAGAGCCTTCTTAATCCGGAAGGCTCTCTTTTTATATATGCGAAAACAGATCAGCTTCGCGGTGCTGCCTGATAAATTCTTCGCGATATTTGGTGAGCAATGCCGATTTTGAAATAAAACCAACAAAAAACCCATCTTTGGTAACCGGCAGCTGCCATACATCCAGCTTATCAAACAACTCCATTACACTGCTTACTGTTTGTTCGTAATCAATTATAGCTGGCGGCACTACCATAATCTCCGCAACAGTATCAATATCATTGGTACTCATATCAAACAGTTGTTTCCTGATCTGGTCGAGCCATATAACGCCTTCAAGTATTCCTTTGTCATCAACCACGGCGAAAATATTTGCGTTTGTTTGAGACAACAATTTAAAAAAGTCATTGATTTTTGTTTTGCTGCTCAACCCGGTGAACTGTTTGTTTATAACGCTGGTAATGGCAATTGCGTTTAGCATATCATAATCCTGGTCGGGAAGGATATTTTTTTCATGAACCAAATCATGCCAATACATATTGTGCGGATTAAACAGCCTGGCAATTATATAAGAGATGGAAGCAACAATCATTAGCGGAATGAATAAAACATATCCTCCGGTTATCTCGGCAATCAAAAATATAGCGGTGAGCGGGGCATGTAATACACCACTCAATGCCCCTGCCATGCCTACAGCTACAAAATTGCTGGTACTTAAATGAATAAGTCCCGTTTGATTTACACTAAAAGCGACAAACAGCCCCAAAAACGCCCCTGTAAACATGGTTGGCGCAAACGTTCCGCCATTGCCCCCGGCACCAATTGTAATACCTGCGGTTATAATTTTCATAAAAACCATGCAGGCTATAAAAACGATCATTACTACCGGATGGGAAAGCCACGAACTGAAAAACGACTCATCTTTAAGTGAGTTCACATTGCCGTTAAGTATAGCTTGCAGATAATGGTATCCCTCACCAAAAAGAGCAGGAAAAATCATTATTATCAATCCTAAAAAAAGCCCGCCCGCCAAAGCCCTCACATACCGGTTTTGCTTTTTTAGTATTCCTTTTTCAAGAAAGCCCCCAACTTTTGATATATAAACCGAAATCCAGCCGCTGAATAAGCCCAATACAATGTAAAATGGCAAAGCGCTTAATGCCCACCCCTCTGTAACCAAATGAAATAATTGGCCCGAGTATAAAAGCTTTGAAACAACAACGCCTGTGGCAGACGCAATTAATAAAGGGATAAAAGTTGGAATGGTAATTTCACCGATAAGTATTTCGAGCGAAAACAATACCCCGGCTATCGGGCTGTTAAATACGGCTGCGATACCGGCAGAAGAGCCCGCCGCCAGCAAAACAGTTTTTTCATAAGGGCTAAGATTGAAAAATTTTCCTGTGTTTGAGCCGATGGCTGCTCCTGTGCTAACAATAGGTGCCTCCAAACCAGATGAGCCGCCAAAGCCTACAGTTAGCGAGCTGGTAATCAAATGCGAATAAATATTATTATACGTGATGTTTGACCGGTTTCTTTTTATATTAACCAATATATTCCCTATCCCTTTTTGAATCCGGTCCTTATTAATTAAATGCTGATAAACAACGGTTAAAAAAATACCCAGCGCCGGTAAAAAAACATAGATGATATGATAAGGAAGATGCGAGGAAATATTCCTGCTGATCTCTTCCATGGCGTGAACCAAAAATTTTAAAGCAATTGCAGCAAGGCCGGCAAAAAAACCTACAAATACGCTGCAATAAATTAAAAAGTTACGCTGGCTATTTTGTCGCAACCGCCACTTATTTATCCTGACAGAAATTGTATTTAACATGAAATATTAGAAGGAATGAACAAAGTAACGGTTTTTTTTACTGTAAGACCTTATATTTGCCCATGATTTCTTCGCAAAGATATGATCAAAGAGGTGTATCAGCCTCCAAAGATGATGTTCATAATGCCATAAAAAATATTGACAAAGGGATTTTCCCGAAGGCCTTTTGTAAAATAGTACCCGATATATTAACTAATGATCCGTTGTATTGCAATATTATGCATGCTGATGGAGCCGGCACAAAGTCGTCATTAGCTTATACCTACTGGAAAGAAACCGGCGACATCTCCGTTTGGCGCGGAATAGCCCAAGATGCTATTATCATGAATCTTGATGATCTGCTTTGTGTTGGTGCCACGGATAACATTCTTTTATCGTCTACCATCGGCAGAAATAAAAACCTGATACCAGGCGAAGTTATAGCTGCTATTATTAATGGCACGGAGGAAATTTTGGATGAATTACGGCAGTATGGTATCGGCATCTATTCCACAGGCGGAGAAACAGCTGATGTTGGTGATTTAGTGCGTACTGTAATAGTAGACTCAACAGTTACCTGCCGGATGAAACGGATTGATGTTATCTCCAATCATAATATAAAAGCCGGGGATGTCATTGTCGGCCTTGCATCTTACGGGAAAGCGAACTACGAAAAGGAATACAATGGCGGCATGGGCTCAAATGGATTAACATCTGCCCGGCACGATGTATTTGATAAAACCATCGCTCAAAAATATCCTGAAAGCTATGACCCGGCAATACCGTTCGATTTAATATTTTCGGGCAGCAAAAAGCTTACTGATCTAATAGCTATCGGCAACAATGAATCTGTTACAGCCGGGAAACTGGTGCTGTCCCCTACCCGCACCTATGCGCCCATTATAAAGGCAATATTGGATGCACACCGCAATAATATACATGGCATGGTACATTGCAGCGGTGGCGCACAAACTAAAGTGCTGCATTTTATTGATGATTTGCACATTGTTAAAAATAACCTGTTCACTGTACCGCCGTTATTCAGGCTGATACAGGAAGAGTCAAAAACCAGCTGGCAGGAAATGTATAAAGTTTTCAATATGGGCCACCGCATGGAACTGTATGTGCCCGAACAAATTGCCGGTGAACTAATAAAAATATCTCAAAGCTTTGGCGTTGATGCACAGCTTATTGGGCACGTAGAAAAAGCTGATAAAAAACAGGTTACCATACAATCTGAGTTTGGCGAATTTGTATATTTCTGAAATTAACTATCCTTTTTACAAAAAAACCTGTCCGAATATTGAACAGGTTTTTTTGTTATTATAATGTTACCAAATAAAGTTACCGGCTATTAATGGGTAACTTTTTGAATTAAATTCCCATAGTCGTTTGCTACGTATACATTACCTGCCGCATCAGCAGCAACACCAACCGGCGCACTGAATGGACTTGTTAATATCAAATAGCCACTACCTGCAATTGAGGTTACAGTCCCGGCAGATATTTCACGGATTAAATTGTTATTTGCATCGGCAATGTATACATTGCCGGCGCCATCCACAGCAACACCACTCGGATAACTGAAGGTTGCAGCAGTAGCAGCACCGCTTTTATTTCCGGCAGCGCCCGTACCTGCAAATGTTGTTACAACACCACCCGGCATAATTTCGCGGATCAAATTGTTATTTGCATCGGCTACATAAACATTCCCTGCTAAATCTACAGCAACACTTCTGGGGCCGTTAAAAGAGGCGGCAGTTCCTGTTCCATTGATGTTACCAGCTTTACCGCTTCCGGCAAGCGTGGTTACAACACCAGCGGGCGTAATTTGGCGAATCAAATTATTATTAAAGTCCGCCACATAAACATTTCCTGTCAAGTCTACAGCTACTCCTGATGGCCCGTTGAACGATGCACCTGTACCAGCGGCATTTGTACTACCTGTCTTGCCGCTTCCTGCAAGCGTTGTAACTACACCTGTCGGAGCAATTTTACGTACCAGGTTATTACCAAAATCAGCAACGTATACATTCCCTGTACCGTCTACCGCAACCCCGGTTGGGCCATTAAATAATGCAGCTACCCCAATTGTTGTTGCCGAAACATTGGTGTTACCTGCAACAAGTGTACCCGCAAGCGTTGTTACGGTACCTTTTGTGCTTATTTTACGTATCTGATTATTACCCTGGTCTGCTACAAACAAATTACCGGCAGCATCAATTGCTACACCCTGGGGATAATAAAACGAAGCGGCAGTACCTGTTCCGTTACCTGAACCTGTTTGTCCGTTACCCGCAATAGTGGTCACTACCCCGGCAGTACTGATTGCCGTTGGAAGTGGCTGCACCGTACTGCTCTTGCTGCACGATGATAAGATCAATGCCGGCAAAACGCTGATAGCTGCAATAATTATATTTTTTAATTTATATCTTTTCATGTTTTATGCTTTTATTAAACTTTATTTAATTACAACCCAATTAATTAAATATATACCTTAAACCAATCTGCGCCTGGTAACGTGAAGCCTGGCTTGAATCATTTATAAATGATTTTGT
Source organism: Mucilaginibacter sp. (assembly GCA_028287865.1). Taxonomy (GTDB): domain Bacteria; phylum Bacteroidota; class Bacteroidia; order Sphingobacteriales; family Sphingobacteriaceae; genus Mucilaginibacter. Next base: position 5,220 of record JAQBOU010000134.1, read on the forward strand.
AACCGGTATCAGGTTATTTTTATCAAGATATGGGAATGAGTACATTGCCCGTCCGGTTGCCGGATCAATTCCTTTATAACTAAGCACTGTTGTTGAACCGCTGGCGAAACCATTAAACGAGTTCTGATACAGTCCCCAGTTCCGGTTAATAAGGTTACCAAAGTTTATGATATCCACTGATATCTCGATGGTGTTTTTAACTTTTCCTGCCTTAACAAAAAAGTCCTGGGCAAGGTGAAGATCAAATCTTTGGAAATAAGGTAAAATTACACCATTGCGCTGTGCATACTGTCCTTTATGAGCCGCAAGATAAGAATCCTGGTTAATGAAATTGTTTAACTGGTTCCAGATCTGGGTAGGTGTACGCGGATCAGTTGCAAAGTCTTTTACAAGTTCAATATCGCCCTGGTTCCTTGGGATATACATTAAATCGTTGGTGGCGCCGTCATTATTTGGGTCACCGTTGGTGATGTATGAAACTGCTCCGTTATTGGCATCTTCAAATATCAAACCGATTGAAGTTGACGTATATTTCCAATATTCCTTTTTGTAGATAGCCGATGCAATAATGCGGTTAGGCTGAACATAAGAACTGTTTGACAGGTTGTCGCCGTTTGGATTACCCGCTACATAGCGTGAGCTCCAGATAGTACTGGCCGTTGAACCACCATCGTTTACATCTTTTGACCCGCTATGTGTATAGGCAACATTAAAATAAAGACCATTAGTAAAGCTTTTTTGCAACTGGCCTGTCACGAAGTAAGAATAACCCTGGTTGGTATTGGTCATATAATATAAACCCGTAATTGCCGGATTTGCAGCGGTTGCAGCAGAAGCAGCAGGGGTTGTATTTTTAGAAGTGTACCTTATCTGGCCTTCTACACCAGGTATTGTAGTGTATGAGTCAGAAAGCACCAGGTTTTCGTGATAGATCGCATTAATATCTTTAGTGTAAGAACCCTCGATAGTACCAACAACTCCACCGGGGAAGCGCTGATCAATTGCAAGGTTAGATCTGAAAATTTTAGGATATTTCAGATTCGGGTCAGTAATATCTAACTCATATGAAGTATTGGCTGCGCCCTGACCTGGAGCCGGACGGTTAGCATTCACATTAGGATTAAATATTAACTGTGCATTTTGTGCAGGAGTATTAGAAGCTGCACCTTTAGTTATTGAGTACGAACCAAATAATAAACCGTTATTTGATGCCTGGTTTGAGATCCAAACAAAAGGAACGGTTCCGGCAAATAAACCGGTACCGCCGCGAACCTGGGTTTGCTGATCGCCATTCACATCCCAGTTAAAACCTAAACGAGGCGACAATTGAACCCTGTTTTTAGGTAATTTTGATGGATCAACCTGTATGCCCTGTTGAAAAGTTAAAGCCGCTGCATTTGCATTTGGAGCAAGTGATGTAGGGAAAGCATCATAATCAGCCCTTAAACCATACGTTACCTTAATATTGTCTGTAGGGTTATATTTATCCTGAGCATACAAGCTGTATATTCCGGCCTTTATTTTGGCATACGGGAATGAGCCGTCAGGCAACGCAGAAAAACGGGTAGCATATGTTTGAGCAGGCAAACCGTTTATAAAGTCGGAAGCGGAATTATATACATACACACCATTATAGTTTGACGCAAAGCCGTTGGTATAGCTTTGGATCTGATCGCTGGTACCGATGGTTATTTCATGTTTACCCTGGTAAATAGTGAAGTCATCAGAAAATTGACCGATGTTGGTGTACAAAATGTTCCCGGCAGTAAATAACTCGTATCCAAAGGTGGTTAAAGTTGCGTTAGATGGTGTGATGATGTTTCCATTTGCATCTGTTGTGCCGTTACCAATATCGACTAATGGAATAGTGCCGGAGCCCAATGATGAACGGAAATCGCGTAAAGCTGAATATCCTGCAGTAAGCCTGTTTGACATGTTGCTGCTGATACGGGTATCCAGCTCTATAATACCAATATTAAAGTTGTTATTAATACGGTAGCCCGATCCGTAAAAAGGAAGCGTAGTGGTACCCGGCGCTCTTGAACCAAAGTTAGTGATACCGGAGTTAGAGTTACTTGCCGGGTGGTCACCATATGATTTTAAATAAAAATATTTAGCGCTTAAAGTATTGTTCTTGTCAATATTCCAATCAATTTTTACAGTTAGCTTATCGCTGTAAGTATCATAGTTATAGCCCTGGTACGCTCCTGGATTGTAACCATATTTTGTTTGCAAAGCATTAGCTAACGCGTTAAGTGTAGCAGCATCAGCCTGCGAAACATTGGCCCCGCTAACACCTCGTGCACTGGCAATGTATGATGTGGCCGGCTGGCTGATCCGCTCTTCCTCGCCCGAAAGGAAGAAGAATAATTTATTTTTAATGATAGGCCCTCCAACCGCTATACCTGTTTGCCTGTAGTTAAACGGTGTTTTTGTAATGGTAGTAGGGCCTGCATTATAGCCGGTAAGACCGGTACTTCTTATAAAATCGTATGCTGTACCTTTAAAAGTGTTAGTACCTGATTTTACCACGGTGTTGATACCTGCACCAGTAAAGTTACCCTGCCTAACGTCATAAGGAGCTATATCAACCTGTATCTGGTCAATCGCATCCAGTGAAATTGGCTGTGAGTTGGTTTGACCGCCTAAGGTTCCGGATAAACCAAATGAGTTGTTAAACAATGCACCGTCAACTGTAAGGTTGTTAAAACTGCTACTCCGGCCGCCAAAGTTTAACCCGTTTGCTGATGGCGTTAACTTTGTAAAATCACTCAGCGAGCGGTTTAAGGTAGGTAAGTTGTCAATTTGTGACCGGGTTACTGTTTCGCGGGCACCTGTACGTGATGAGTTGATAACTCTTCCCTGGGTTCCGTTTACCACAACTTCTTTTAAGGTTGTGGAATTGTCTTCCAGTTTGGTATCAATTCGCTGGTCCTGGCCAATTGATAAAGTAATGTTTTCCTGAACATAGTCCTTGTAACCAATAAAGGTTACTTTAAAGGTATAAGGTCCACCCACTCTTAAGTTAGGAACGTTGTAACGGCCATCGGCACGTGTTACGGTGGAATACACAGTTCCCGTAGGCAAGTGTGTAATTGAAACGGTTGCACCGGGGATAGTGCCTTTACTGTCTGTAACAACTCCATTGACACTGGCAGTGGTTACACCCTGGGCCAAAACATTTTTGCTGGCAAAAAATGTAAAAACCGTTAATGATAAAAATAGTAGTAAATACTTCCTCATACGCAATTTTTTGTGATAAATAAATATTAGTCAGTTAATTACCGGCAAAGATATGTAGCAGTATTATTACCAATGTTAAATTAATATTAATAATTATTAGCTATTTATCAACATTTCTTACTAAATACATTAAAGGTTTAAATTAAACCTACAGATTAATGCGAAAATTGAAAACATGTATTATCCAAAAGCATCATATCTGTATAAGAATAATACATAGCAAAATTTGGCATATTTACCGGTAATTAGGGCAGACGCGTTAAAAAACAACCAGCACGTACCGGACTTAAAAAGTAGTTTTTAGGAAGAGGGGCAATGGCGGTAATATTATTGGTTAAAGCAAACACAGTAAAAGGCAAGTAAACGGGTATATTTCTATCTTTACAAACAAAATTATGAATTATGGCGGCATCAAAGATAAATTGCCATGCCATGCATGAAGTTTTATTTAATGAAATACAGTGAAATCGACCCTCGTAAAACCGCTTTTATATTTGAGCTGGATAACGTTCTTTACCCCGAAAAGGATTATTTATTCCAGGTTTATTATCTGTTTGCCGGTCTATTGGAGTATACGGAATTAATTGATGCCAAACAGACAACCGACCTGTTGGTAAATACGTATAATAAAGATGGAGCCAATGTTGTTTTTGACCGGTTAAAAGAAAAGTTGGGTATTGATGAAAAACACCGCGAAAATTTAAGCGATCTTTTAATTACTGCTAAACTGCCTTTAAAACTCTTACTCTATAAAAACATGCTTTCACTATTACAGGACATTGTTGTAGACCGAAAAAAAATATTTATAGTAACCAATGGTAATCCAATACAGCAATTAAACAAAATAAAACAAACGGAGTGGCATGGCCTCGAACAATATTTAACCGTTTATTTTGCAGAAGAAACGATAGCCAAACCTGAGCCTGATGTAATAGATGAGTTAATTAAAAAGCACAACTTACAACGCAAAGAACTTGTGATGATTGAAAATTCCGAAACAGACAGGCTTTGCGCCGCAGCGTGCGGAATTGATTATATTAGCGCAAATGAATTTTTGTAAGAAATTTATTTTAATTGCGTTAACAAAATATTACAAGAGAATAATTCCGAAACATGAAAAAACTATACTACTCTTTAATTATCATACTTTGTGCCGGCATCATATCGGCCTGTAGTAAAAAGAAGGTGAATCCCGTGCTCAGCCCTAACGATCCGGGCACCGCACTCGATAAGATCAAAGACTCGGTGTACTTGTACGCCGATGAAGATAATTTATGGAATACAGCACTTCCGTCTTACAGCAAATTTAATCCACGCTCCTTCACAAATGCAGAAGATTATACAGCTTTGAAAAACGAAATGGATAAGCTGTCTCAATATCCTATTAATCCATCAACAAATCTTCCTTATGAATACTCCGCTAACGCACCCGGCAGGGCCAAATACTCCTTTATTGATAATGGAACAGAAGCCGCAGCCTTAAATGGGGTAAAGGGAGACTTTGGTTTTGATTATCAATATAATGGTGTAAATGACGTACGGGTTGTGTATGTATACCCGGGATCGCCTGCAGCACTGGCAGGTATCCAGCGGGGTTACGAGATCACCGTTATAAATAACAGCACCAGTATATCCTACGACGGGGTGTCTAACGGCGTTACTTATGGAACAGGAACAGGTGTTAATTTAAATTTTGTGTACAACGCTATTTTTAACAGCAATACACTTACCATGACGGTGCAAAGGCAAAACAAAAGCACCTTTAATGTAAGTTTAAATACCGCAAATTACAACGTAAACCCTGTACTTAAGGACACTGTATATAATTTAGGAGGCGGGCACAAAGTTGGCTATATTGTTTTTAACAGTTTTACCTCTGACGCCAATGCCGACCCTGTATTAAATGCTGCATTCGCAAATTTTGCCGCCCAGGGCGTAACCGACCTTTGTGTTGACCTGAGGTATAACGGCGGCGGTTACGTTTCTACCGCTGAGCACCTGGATAATCTTATTGTTCCGGCTTCAAAAACTGGTACGCTGATGTATAATACATATTACAACAGTAACCTGGTAAATGGAAAGGCCCCTTTACTTGCCCATCAGTGGCGTAAGGATCCTTCAAGCGGACAGGACTTTAATTATGCGCAGCTTGATTTTTCCGTAGCCGGCAACGTTGTAAATTTCGCCAAAACCGGTACATTAAATGTTAGCCGGGTATTTTTTATTATTACTGGCAATACCGCCTCGGCAAGTGAACTTACCATAAACAACTTGCGGCCTGAGATGGATGTGCAGTTTGTAGGGCAAACAAGTTATGGAAAACCGGTTGGTTTTTTTGATATAGATATTAATAAATATATTATGTATACCCCCGAGTTTTATGTACAGAACTCAGCAAACCAGGGCGGGTATTATGCAGGATTTACACCTGCCACAAGTGGTTACCCCGGAGTAAATGATTATGATGACTATACAAGGGATTTTGGTGACCCTGCCGAAGGCTTGCTTGCCCATGTGTTAAACTATGTAAAAACAGGAACATATGCAGTACAAACAAAAACGGTACAAAGTCTTTTTGGTGCGAAAACTTTTTCATTGGAACAGGCAAATTCGGTTTCAGTTAACCTGGCCAGCCGTAAATTTAATGGCATGATTAAAGGGAAATTTAAACCAAAATTAAAGTAAAGAAGCTAAAGCTGGAAGTCCAAAGCTAAAAGATTGAGATAGAATGAAACCGCTCCATTTTGCTTTTAGCTTTAGACTTTCTGCTTCCTAATCAACAAGCTCTCTAAGGTCAACCGGGACAACTCTTGAGATGCCTTGTTCAACCATTGTTACGCCGTAAATAATATCGGTGCTGGCAATGGTTCTTTTATTATGGGATATAATGATGAATTGCGATTCCTTTGAGAACTCACGGATAATATTGTTGAACTTATCAATATTGGTATCATCAAGCGGCGCATCCACTTCGTCGAAAATACAAAACGGAGCGGGTTTTAACAGGTAGAGTGAGAAAAGTATAGCGGTTGCCGTCAACGTTTTTTCACCTCCTGACAGTTGATTGATAGAAAGTGGACGTTTGCCCTTTGGCTTTGCAATAATATCAATATCAGATTCGAGCGGGTGCTGGGGATCAGTAAGTATCAAATCGCACGAATCTTCTTCATTAAATAACGAACGGAAAACTTTTATAAAATTCTCCCGCACCAAAATAAATGACGACATAAACTTTTCCTTTGCCGTATCGTCAATTTCCTGTATAGTTGCCAGTAGTGAGGCTTTTGCATCGCTGAGGTCCTTTTTCTGGGCCTGTATAAACGTATAACGTTCGTTCATTTCATTATACGCTTCTACAGCCAGCGGATTAATGGCGCCAAAATCATCCAGCTGACTTTTCAGCTTCTCGGTCTTTTCGCGGATCTCACCTTCGTTTTCTGCCTGCCCTGGCTCCGCTTCGGGTAATTCCTGGATGTCAACATTAAACTCAACAGATAACCTTTCTTTTAAAGCATTCAATTCCAGTTTAAGATTATTCCGTTCGTCTTTTAGTTCATTTTCTATGATCTCGGCGTTGTCCTTTTTGCGTCGTAAGGCAGTTATTTCTGTTTCGGTCTCTGTTATTTTTCCACGCCACTGGTAATATTCCTCTTCGGCCTGCTGTGTTGCCTTTTCCAGCTCATCTTTTTGCGTATACATTTCCAGCAGGTCCTCGTCCGAGTTATCGGCCTGCTGTAAATTCTCCTGTATAGCTGCTTTTACCGCTTCAAGTGCGACGCTGTTTTGCTTTATCCTTGCCTCCAGGCTTTCCTGTTGTGTTTGGCGGTAATCGAGGTCTTTTATTAAGCCCGATACTTTATTTTGCTGCTGATGAAACCTGATATTTTCCTGGTTATAAGCGTTTGATTGTACCGACACATATTCATTCAGCTCATTAAAAGCAACTTGTTTGTCTGCCAGTAAATCTGCCTGGGTTTGTTTTTGGGTTTTTAATTCTTCGAGATGAGGCTGCAATACCAGCTTTTCGCCTTTAATACTTTCTATTTTACGGGCGATATCTTCTTTGCGGTTAAGGCTGTTCTCAATAAAGGTTTGATATTGCTCCTGCCGGGTTTTAACCGTTACCAGTTCGGTGTTTAACAGGTTTAGTTCCTGTTGTTTTTGTTTTATCTCCGCCGCTTTTCCTGATGCCTTTAGTTCAGATAATTTTGTTTGCAATTCATCAAATCTGCTTTTAAAAGTACTTACTTCGATATCGATCAGCTTAATTACTTTTAACAGGTTCTCCAGATTTTTAGCACGGCCAATTCTCTTGCCTTCAAACAAGCCTACCGAGCCGCCGGCCATGGCATATTTTGATTTATTAAACTTTCCGCTTTTGCCTATCAATACAACCCCATCCGGCAAATCGGAATTATCAAGTGCATTTTCGTTGTTATCATCAACCAAATAAACATTCTTAAGCAAATGCTCACAAAGTGGCTGGTAATGTTTATCTACCTCAACCACATTTAAGGCAGGCACAGCGGTGGCCAAAACCCCAGCCCCGGCCCCATTTAAATCTCCTCCGGTAAGGGAGACTTTTGAATTAAGTGAAGCTAAAGCCCTCCCTTCCGGGGAGGGTTTGGGTGGGACTCCTGCCGCAGGAATTTCTTTTAAAACAAAAAACTGAGCTCGTCCCTGGGCTGCTTTGCTTAATAAATTAATTGCTTTTATAGCTTCATTATAGGTATCAACCACGTAATGGTTCATCAGTGGCTCCAGGTAATTTTCAACAGCTATACGATACTCCTCCCGGCAAAATAATATATCGCTGAATAACGGCGCATTTTTGGACCATTCGGTATTCTTTTTCAAAAAACGGATAGACTCCGGAAAACCTTCCAGGTTATCTACCATGCTTTTGGTTAAGTTATATTCGTTTTGTTTTGCATCAAGCTTGCGGCTTTCGCGGATGATGCTTTCCTGCACAGTGGTAAGCTCGCCTTCAGCTGCCTTTATTTGTTCCTGTAATTGAATTTCAAATTCATTAACAAGCTTAAAATATTTATCTGCAGCTTCAACACGTTGTTGTAAACCGGCAACTACCTCGTTAAAGTGCGAAAGCTCCGCCTCTTTATTGGTGGTATCCTCCATGTTCCGCTCACTTTCCTGTTCCAGGGCCTGTTGCTGGATCTGCAGGATATCAAGGTCTTTTTCGGCCTTGTAAGCCTGGTTTTGTAACCGGGAATTAACGCCGGTTAATTCATTCAGTTCATTGCGGGCTAAAGTTTGTGTTTCCCGCAATTCATCAACCGCAGCCTTTAAATCAGCTACTTTTAATTGTACAGTCTGAAGGTTTTCATCCTCCTGCGCTTTTTCTTCCGAGAGCCGTTTGATATTGTAAAACACATGATTAAGCTGCGTTTTGTCCCGCTCCAGCTCTGCAGTTAAGGTACTTTCTTTATCCTGCTGATATTTTAATTGTTCATTTTTTACTTTTTTCTCACTTTCATAGGCCCTTATTTTCGACACATACTCATTGGTGGCTTTTTGCTGGGTAGAAAGATTTTTTTCTTTGGTAAGGCTGTCCAGCTTCTGCTGTTGTAAAAAAGCCTCAAGGGTGTCTAACTGCGCTACAATACCTGATTTCCCGGCCTTGTGGCTTTGCTCCTGCTGTTCAATTTTGTTCAATGATTCACTGAACGAAACAATCCTGAACGATGCCAGCATTACACTGAGCGATTTATATTGCTCTTTAAGACGATAATACCGCTCTGTTTTTTTCGCCTGGTTCTCCAGCGTCTTCAGGTTCTTTTCAATCTCGAACAGCAAATCCTCTACCCGCTCCAGGTCGGCTTCGGTATCTTTTAATTTATTAAAAGTTTGTTTTTTCCGCAGCTTATATTTTGATATGCCCGATGCCTCCTCAAACAAATTACGGCGGGAACCTTCTTTATTGGTAATGATCTCGTCAATCATCTTTAATTCAATAATTGAATAAGAGTCGGCGCCTATACCGGTATCTAAAAACAAATCGGTAATATCTTTTAAGCGGCATTGCACATCGTTTAAGCGGTATTCGCTCTCACCACTGCGGTAAAGCCTGCGGGTGAGCGTTACCTGGCTAAAATCGGTGGGCAATACATTTTTAGTATTGTCGAAAGTGAGGGATACTTCGGCCAGGTTAGCAGCTTTACGGCTTTTGGTACCGTTAAATATCACGTTGTCCATTTTCTCGGAACGGAGCATCCGCGTGCTTTGCTCGCCCAGCACCCAGCGGATAGAATCAACCACGTTTGATTTACCGCAGCCGTTGGGGCCAACAATCGCAGTAACACCCTCATTAAAATTAATGGTGATCTTGTCGCCAAAGCTTTTAAAGCCCTTGATTTCTAACCGGGTAAGCTGCATTTATTGTGTAATGACCGTGCAAATTTTGAACCTTCAAAGTAATCATAAAAAAATCAATTTGTAAACTTTATTTTAGCAGAAAGCTGAAAGCGAAAAAGTGAAAGCAACTAAAGTTTTGGACTTTCAGCTTTTGGTTCTCCGCCTTTTTTAAAACATTTACAGGCAATTTAACATTATAACTAACATGAAAATAGCAATATTTGGCGCCAGTGGCCGCATAGGCAGCCGCATTGTGAACGAAGCCTTAAACCGCGGACATAGTGTTACCGCTATCGTCCGTCATCCTGAAAATTACACAGGCGAAAAACCTCATTTAAAAGTTGCCAAAGGCGATCTTTTTAACTCGCAGGATGTAGAAGCAGCGGTATTCGATCACGATGCCGTAGTAAGCGCTTATAATTACACCCATGGTGCAACACCATCAACCATTGCCGAAATTGCCGTACCGCTATTAAATGGCCTGAAACAGGGTCATGTAAAACGACTGGTAATAGTTGGCGGCGCAGGGAGCCTGGAAGTAAGTCCGGGTGTGCAACTGGTTGACACGCCAACCTTTCCCGAAGCTTATAAACCGGCTGCATTAGCCCAGCGTGATGCTTTAAAAATATACCAGAAAGAAAAAGAAATTGAGTGGACCTACATCAGTCCTGCGGCAGAAATTGGGCCGGGTGAACGCACGGGCCATTTTAAAACAGACACCAACAAGTTAATAACAGATGAAAACGGTCACAGTTTTATATCCTTCGAGGATTTCGCCGTTGCCGTTATCGACGAGATAATGACCCCGCATTATATAAGGGAGCGTTTTACGGTGGGGTATTGAGAGTTGTGCGCTGAGGTTGTGAGTTGTAGGTTGAAAGTTGCAGGTTGAAAGCGGGAAGAAAACCTTTCACCTTTTTTTTTGCGTTTCGCCTTTCACCTCCTCCTTCGCCTAAATGAATATTTCCCCTTTTAAATAGGTAACTGCTTTAACACTCATTAATACGCGGTCGCCTTTTAGCTCGCACCAGAGCTCACCTTTGCGGGCCGATAGCTGGTAGGCATGTAATTTAGTTTTGTTAAGTTTTTCGGTCCAGTAAGGGATCAGGTTGCAATGTGCCGAGCCAGTTACAGGATCTTCCGGGATTCCCGCACCGGGAGCGAAAAACCGCGACACAAAATCGACCTCCTTACCGGGAGCGGTTACAATTACGCCCACCGTATCCATTTTTGATAAGACAAAAAAATCAGGTGCTATATCCTGTATATCCTCCTCCGATTCGTAAACTAAAAAATAGTCCCTGGATCTCAGGACTTCCAATGGCTGCTTTTCTCCAAGCGCCTCCACAAGGCCAATCGGCGGGTCGATATGTATTGGCGGCCTCGATGGAAAATCCATCGTATATTTATCACCATCCTTTTTAACAGTAAGGGTGCCGGCCTTCACGGTTTCAAAATGAATTTCATCCTTACCGTAACCTAACTCTGTAAACAGGATATGTGCCGAAGCAAGCGTAGCGTGCCCGCAAAGGTCCATTTCATATTCGGGGGTAAACCAGCGTAATTTATACCCTGTTTCATTTTTAACAAAAAAAGCTGTTTCGGCAAGGTTATTTTCGATCGCTATTTTTTGCATGATTTCATCGGGGAGCCATTTATCCAAAGGACAAATTGCAGCGGGATTGCCACCAAACAGTTTATCAGTAAAAGCGTCAGCCTGGTATATAGGAATAGTCATATTTTTGGAAACAAGAATCAAGAGGCAAGATACAAGAATTTTGGTAAGAGAAAAAAGAAGAGCAAATCAAATTGTCGTTAATGGAGTAGTTTTGGTTAAAGCCCTTAGCTCCTTTTCATTTTGTCCGTCCCTTAAAAGGGACGGCAATGAATTGCCTGGAATTTCTCAATTCATTGCCGTTGGCTTCAGCCAACGGATAAAGAGTTCTTAAAACATGGCTTAGCCGAACTCGCCAAATTGCAATAAGCAAGCAATCAGATCATATTTGTTTGCGACAATTTAATTTGCACCCGAAAAAGGGGTAGTTTTAAAATGGGGGAACTTTCAATTGCGCTTCCTGGATGGGTGCGCGGGTCATAAGCGTGGGTTAGCCGCCACCATGCTCATTACGCCTCCGCCTCTCTCAAGAGTTGAATCGCACCGCCTAAAATCCCCCCGCATCATAAAAACAAAAAGCCAGGTTTTCAAAAATGAAAACCTGGCTCCTGATATCTTGAGTCTTAATCTCCTGACTCTTGCTTCTTAAATTCTCGCTTCTTACCCCCCTTATCCTAAATATGATTTCAGGATCTTGCTTCTTGAAGTATGACGCAGGCGTTGAAGCGCTTTATCTTTTATCTGTCTTACACGCTCACGGGTAAGGTTAAATTTCTCGCCGATCTCTTCGAGCGATAATGGGTGATTAGTACCCAGGCCAAAGAACAATACGATAATTTCACGCTCGCGCTCGGTAAGTGTTGAAAGGGAACGTTTTATTTCTTCGGATAATGATTCGTTTATTAAAATTGAATCGGTATTTGGTTCCTGGTTTTCCAACACATCAAGTAATGTATTTTCTTCACCCTGAACAAACGGAGCATCCATCGATACATGACGCCCCGAATTACTTAACGTATCAGAAATCTTGTCAACAGTTGTTTCAAGCATTTCTGCCAATTCTTCGGGGGATGGCTCACGCTCAAACTCCTGCTCCAGCTTTGAAAATGCTTTGCTGATCTTACTTAATGAGCCTACCTGATTTAAGGGTAAACGCACAATACGTGATTGCTCGGCAATAGCCTGCAATATCGACTGGCGAATCCACCAAACAGCGTATGATATAAATTTAAAACCTTTGGTTTCGTCAAAGCGCTTAGCGGCCTTTATCAAACCTAAATTACCTTCGTTTATTAAGTCACCAAGCGTTAAGCCCTGGTTTTGATATTGTTTAGCAACAGAAACAACGAAACGAAGGTTGGTCTTTGTTAAACGTTCTAATGCGGCCTGGTCGCCTTCTCTTATTTTTTGAGCTAATATTACTTCTTCTTCGGCAGTTATCAGATCAACTTTACCAATCTCGTGAAGATATTTATCAAGTGATTGTGACTCACGATTGGTAATGGATTGAGTTATTTTAAGTTGTCTCATTTAATTATTTACCTCGTTTCTTTGCTTTTAGAATAGAACGTGCAAAGGTAGGAAATTGTTATGGAAAATTTCCACTAAAAAGCATATAAAAAAAACTGCTGTATTTTATTGATTTTATGCAATTTATTGCACGATTTTTGCGGTAAAAAATTACTTCGGTTTATAAACTACTTAACTTAAAAGTTTCCTTTAATCTGATGCCCTTTTCGGTCTGTTGCAAGGTGCAGCATTCATTCAAAGGATCGTGCTCCAGGAATAAAATATATTCTTTTTCAACAGCCTCATTTAAAAATAATTTCTTCTCTGTCAACGTTTTAAGCGGAAACATATCATAGGCCATTACATACGGCAACGGGATATGCCCGACTGATGGCAACAGATCTGCCATGTATAAAATGCTTTTATTTTTATAATTAATGAGCGGCAGCATCATTGCATCTGTATGCCCGTAGGCAAATTTCACCTGCACATCTTTACTAAATTGAACCCCATTTTCCGTTGGTATAAACTGCAGTTGGCCGCTCTCCAGGATGGGTAAAATATTCTCTTTTAAAAAAGACGCCTTCTCGCGTTCATTTGGATAAACTGCCCAGTCCCAATGCTGCTGGTTACTCCAGTATATTGCATTTTTAAAAGCGGGTATCAGCTTATCATTTTCCCTTCCAACAGCACCGCCAACATGGTCAAAATGCAGGTGCGTTAAAAACACATCGGTGATATCATCCCGGTGAAAGCCAAGCACCGCCAAAGAGCTGTCCAAACTGGCATCTCCGTGCAAATAATAATGACTAAAAAACTTTTGATCCTGTTTATTGCCGATGCCTGTATCAACAAGTATCAATTTATCTTCATCCTCAATCAGCAAACAGCGCATGGCCCAGGTGCAAAGGTTATTTTCATCAGCCGGGTTGGTTTTGTTCCAGATAGTTTTGGGCACAACACCAAACATGGCTCCGCCATCTAACTTAAAAAAACCGGTATCAATGGTGTGAAGATTCATTTTGCGTTGTTAGTCGATGGTCTATAGTCCATGGTTTATTTTTTAATTAACGTAGTTCGGGATGAGCTTTTTACCTATTGGCCTCACCTAAATCCTCTCCTTTATAGAAGTCCTTTGGACAAAGGAAAGGACTTTGATTGCCTGTCCAGAACTTACGTTAAGTTATTACCGATATTCTTCTCAACTATCGTGATTCCGTATTCCTCAAATAATTGGACTGCTTCATTTAACAGCGTTTCTTCCTCTTCCCTTAACGCATAAACAGTGCTTATTTGTTTATCGAGGCATAAAGTTAACATTTCATGTGCATAAGCCATTGATTTTGGATCAGGCAGGCGCAGCATATCTGACGATTTTAGCATAAATGAAGGTAAATCAGAGTAGTCGCCCAATATTATATGATCAGTATTTAGTTTATTTTTAAGCTGATGAGCCTGTGAAGTGGCTGCCGCAGTGATAAGCGTGTACATTTTTCAATTAACTAATGAACGATTAAACCATCTTTCATAAAAACAGTACGGTCCGACAGATCGGCCAGGTCCTGGTTGTGGGTAACTATTACAAAGGTTTGATTAAACTCATTGCGCAGCCTGATGAAAAGCTCGTGCAACTCCAGTGAATTGGCGGAATCGAGGTTACCTGAGGGCTCATCGGCAAATATTAGTGATGGGCTATTGATCAGCGCCCTTGCAACTGCCACCCTTTGCTGTTCGCCGCCCGACAGTTCATTTGGCTTGTGATTAAGCCTGTCGCCCAGGCCTAACAGTTCCAATAGCTCAACGGCCCTTTTACCTGCATCCTTGCGGGATTTACCTGCAATAAATGCGGGCATACATACATTTTCAACAGCATCAAATTCGCCCAGCAAATGATGAAACTGAAAAATAAAGCCAATCCGCTGATTCCTGAAGTTGCTCAGGTTCTTATTATTTAACTGGCTTACTTCCATGTCGTCAATAAAAAGCTGTCCGGATTCTGACCGGTCTAAAGTGCCCAATATGTTAAGCAGGGTACTTTTCCCTGCGCCGGATGCGCCGACAATGGTAACAATTTCGCCTTTTTTTACTTCAAGGTCTACGCCTTTTAATATTTGCAGTTGCCCGTATGATTTATGGATGTTTTTGGCTTTGAGCATGGCGTAAAGGTAGAGATTTTTTTGTCCGAAAATCGGAAAGTCTTAAAGCCTTACCGGCAACTTTTTACTCACTAAATATAATTTGAAAACAATAATTTCCTTCGCGACTTTCGGACTTCCCGACTTTCGGACTTATTTATTAGCTTTACCGCAAATTCTTCAAAACACATGAATATTCACGAATATCAAGGTAAAGCCATATTAAAAAGCTTTGGCGTTAGGGTTCAGGAAGGCATTGTTGCCGATACAGTTGAACAAGCTACCGAAGCAGCTAAAAAACTGAAAGAAGAGTACGGATCGGGCTGGGTAGTTATAAAGGCCCAGATCCATGCCGGCGGTCGCGGTAAGGGTGGTGGTGTTAAATTAGCTAAAAACCTGGACGAGGTTAAAGAAAAGGCCGGCAACATCCTTGGGATGCAGTTAGTTACCCCGCAAACAGGTCCCGAAGGTAAATTGGTTCGTAAAGTATTGGTTGCGCAGGATGTTTATTATCCCGGCGACAGCGAAACAAAAGAGTTTTACATCAGCGTTTTGCTCGACCGTGCTAAAGGCCGTAACATCATCATGTACTCTACCGAAGGCGGTATGGATATTGAAGAAGTTGCACATTCAACGCCCGAATTAATACATAAAGAAGAAATTGATCCTAAAGTTGGCTTACAGGCATTCCAGGCACGTAAAATTGCTTTCAACCTTGGTTTGTCAGGCGACGCTTTTAAAGACATGGTGAAATTTATCACCGCTTTATATAAAGCTTACGATGCTACCGATTCATCACAGTTTGAGATCAACCCGGTTTTAAAAACATCTGACAATAAAATATTAGCCGTTGACGCAAAAGTGAACCTGGATGATAACGCTTTATTCCGTCATCCTGATTTTGCAGTTTTACGCGATACTGATGAAGAAGACCCAATGGAAGTGGAAGCCAGCAAATCAAACCTTAACTATGTAAAGCTCGACGGTAACGTTGGTTGTATGGTTAACGGCGCAGGTTTGGCAATGGCAACTATGGATATTATAAAAATTGCCGGTGGCGAGCCTGCTAACTTTTTGGATGTTGGCGGTACCGCTAATGCCGAAACAGTTAAAGCAGCTTTTAACATCATATTGAAAGATCCGCATGTTAAGGCTATCCTGATAAATATTTTTGGCGGTATTGTTCGCTGCGACCGTGTTGCCCAGGGTGTAATTGACGCTTATCACGAAATAGGCAATATCCCAATTCCAATCATTGTTCGTTTACAGGGAACAAACGCTGTTGAGGCAAAACAACTGATAGATAATTCGGGCTTAAAAGTTTACTCGGCCATATTGCTCAAAGAAGCAGCTGCAAGGGTGAAAGAAGTATTGGCACTGTAATTGGTCCATAGTCGATGGTCCATAGACCATGGTAATGGTTGTTTTGTTAATAAATATCAACTATGGGCTATTGACCATGGTCCATGGATTATAAAATGTATATAATAAAAGTTAAAGGCGTAGCAAAAATACCCGACTATGTACAGTTGAGGGATGACAAGTTTACGCTTTTAGCTTATTTTAGGGTTGACAGGCCTGAAAAGTCGTTAGACAAAGCCGGGCTTCACGACAAGACTGAATATATAATGAATATTATTAAAGAGCTGCCTTTTGGGCAGATCTTAAAATTAGAGCTTTAAACATGGCCGGACATTCAATTATAAAGCTGCATAATGTTGATATTTTTCAGCAGAAGCATCTTGTGCTATCAAATGTTAACCTGCAGATTGATAAAGGCGATTTTGTTTGGCTGATCGGTCAAACCGGTTCAGGTAAAAGCAGTTTGCTTAAAGTTATTTATGGCGACCTGGTTATATCAACCGGCGAAGGGTTTGCCTGCGGATATGATCTTAATCATATCAAAACAAAAGATATTCCATTTCTTCGCCGTAAACTGGGTATTGTTTTCCAGGATTTTCAATTATTGACAGATCGCTCTGTTGAACAAAACCTGGAATTTGTAATGCGTGCAACAGGCTGGACAGACAAAAAATTAATTGCCGACCGGGCGCTTGATGTACTGGAAAAGGTAGGCTTGCGCTCCAAACTAAAAAAGATGCCGCATGAGCTTTCGGGCGGTGAGCAGCAAAGGGTTGTTATAGCGCGGGCATTGTTGAATGATCCCGAAATTATTTTGGCGGATGAACCAACCGGAAACGTTGACCCGGAAACTTCCGAAGAAATTGTATTGCTCCTTAAGCAGATCAGCCAATCAGGCACAGCGGTGATTATTGCAACGCATGATTATCATATTATCCGCGCTTTCCCGTCGCGCATTATAAAGTGCGAAAATGGCAAGGTATTGGAAGATGCTAAGATCGCTTAGTTTAAGATTAAGTAGCAGTTTTAAGTGGCAGTGACCTTCACTTTGTTAATCAACTACGATATTTTTCCTAAAAGAGTTAAACAGTGCTGCTCCTACAACTTACATCACAAAGACCGGCCTACTGTTAACTGTTAACTGCTAACTGTTACTACTGCCACTGCTACTGTAAAAGTGCCACTATCCTTAAAAACTGACACTAAAAAATGCCATTATTTACCTGATAAAAACAATGGTATGACACCTTGTCGGCTTTAAGCCAATGGCAGGATACTTGATTGGGCACTATCAGCTATGAATTTTAACGACATGTTGAAGAAAAAAAAGAAAGAGGATATAGAAAACCCGGAAGGGTTGAATGAAATAACTGACGAAACCAACCAGGATGCGGAGCAGGCTGAAGTGGCCGAAAATGCGCCGTCGCCGGTTGATGTTTTAAAAGAAGAACTGTCAGCAGCAAACGACAAATATTTGCGTTTATATGCCGAATTCGATAACTTTAGGAGGCGTACTACTAAAGAACGTGAAGAAGCCCGAAAAATGGAAGGCAAAGACCTGATGGTAGCGCTGCTTCCTGTTCTGGATGATTTTGAGCGTGCATTAAGGGCTATGGAAACTGCAACTGATGTTGTACCTATTAAAGAAGGCGTAACCCTGGTCCAGAATAAACTTAAAAATATACTGACACAAAAGGGGTTAAAAGAAATGGAATCCATCGGAGCTCCGTTTGATCCTGAATTACAGGAAGCCATTACAAACATCCCTGCCCCTAATGAAGAAATGAAAGGCAAAGTGATGGATGAAATGGAAAAAGGTTATTTTCTGAATGACAAAGTAGTTCGGTTTGCTAAAGTGATAGTAGGAGCGTAATTTGATTTCGGAATTGCGATTTCGGAATTGTACAAATCCTTACTATGCGCCTAATATTGAAAAAATAAATAAATGTTAAAGGAATTCGAAATCGAAAGAAATCCGAAATCTCAATTCCGAAATCCGAAATAATAAAAAAATGGCTAAAAGAGATTACTACGATGTGCTGGGCGTAGCGAAAGGTTCAGATGCTGATGAAATAAAGAAAGCTTATCGTAAGATGGCCATAAAATATCACCCTGACAAAAACGAAGGTGATAAGGCAGCAGAAGATAAGTTTAAAGAAGCAGCTGAAGCATACGAGGTATTGAGCAACGCCGACAAACGTCAGCGTTATGACCAGTTTGGCCATGCTGCCAATGCACATTCGGCCAATGGCGGCGGCTATAATGGCGGCGGCATGAATATGGACGATATATTCAGCCAGTTTGGTGATATATTCGGTGGCGGAAGTCCGTTCGAAGGCTTTTTTGGCGGCGGCAGGCAAAGTGGCAGTTCTGGCAGAAGAGTAACCCGTGGCAGCAACCTGCGCATTAAAGTAAGGTTAACCCTTGAAGAGATTGCTAACGGTGCCGAAAAGAAGATAAAAGTAAACAAGCAAATAATTTGCAAAACATGTGATGGAAGCGGTGCTAAAGATAAGTCGTCCTTTCAAACCTGTAAAACCTGCGGCGGCTCTGGCGCAGTGCGCAGGGTAACCAACACAATATTGGGTCAGATGCAAACTACCAGCACCTGCCCTACCTGTAACGGCGAAGGCTCAACTATCCTGTCAAAATGTACCGTATGTCATGGTGATGGTGTTGTGCGCGGCGAAGAAACTATCAGCATAAATATCCCGGCAGGTGTAAGTGAAGGTATGCAATTAAGCATGAGCGGAAAAGGTAACGCTGCCCCTCGTGGTGGTTTACCCGGCGACCTGATCATCCTGATAGAAGAGATCCCACACGAAACGTTAAAACGCGACGGCAATAATGTGATATATGACCTGCACATCAACTTTGTGGATGCTGCAATCGGTACCAGCGTTGAAGTGCCTACTATTGACGGCAAGGTGAAAATCAAGATAGACCCGGGTACACAAGGCGGCAAAATACTGCGGCTGAAGAGCAAGGGTGTGCCGGAAGTAAACTCTTATCACCGCGGCGACCAATTGGTTCATATTAACATCTGGACGCCAAAAGCATTAAGTCGTGAAGAACGCGAGATATTAGAAAAACTGCAAGACTCCCCGAACTTTAAACCCAATCCGGGCAAAAATGAAAAAAGCTTTTTCGAACGGATGAAGGAATATTTTGAGTAAAGGTTTAAAATGCGGTTAAAGCTGAAAGGCGAAAGGTAAAAGGTTTTGAAAGCCCGGGATCGTTTAGATTTCGGGCTTTTTAATTTATTTGTTACGTCTAAGAAAAGTTGACTAATCTCCAACCTCTAATCGCTTTTACCCGGTTGATGCATGATCAATAAATTGATCAAATCCTGTACTTTTTTAAAGTCCGCTTTCTCCACCAGGTAAGCTTGTCCAACTCCGTTATCATCCCATCCGTTGCTGCCATCGTCATTTATAATAATTTTGCCCGGGTGCAAGGTGTACCATTGGCTATATCCTTTTATAGCTACCAAAACGGCTGTTTCGTCCCAGCTTTTCCGGCCAGCCGAATCTTCTTTAGCCATTGGTATAGCAATATGGAATGCATCTTTTACAGGATCATTTTTAATAGTTTCGTTATGGATCAAAGGCAGGCCCGCCTTTATCTTCTCCCCTATTTCAAAGCCGCTAAATATTACCGGCGTGCCCCAATTTTCAAACACATTTTTGGATGCAGCTGCATCCTTCATTACATTAAATTCGGAACCTGACGGGAATTTGCCAGCCATGCATACCAGCAACTTTACTTTCTTTTTTACAAGCTCTTTTCCTGATAAAGAGAAATATTTATCGGCCCCGGTATTCAGTAAGTTTGAAAGATTAGTGAGGAAGCCAACAGTCACGATAGTAACACTATGATCCGGTTGCGAAGCCAGTATTTTCCGGTAAAGCTTTACGGCATCTTGCGCTTCATCGTTTGTTTTTATTTGATGTGGATATTTAGCCTGTAAAGAATCTGTCCAGTACTGCCAATCATGCAAGGTTAATGCTTCGCCTTTGGGAACACCGACCGGAATACCAAGCCTTTTAAAATAAGTATTGAATATATCTAAAACACCGGCAACACCCTCATATTTGGTGCTGGCCATTGTGGCTAAAATTTTAGCCTCACCCTTATCCGCCAGGGCATGTAAAATGGCAATAGCGCCCACATCATCATAATCGGGGCCCATGTCACTGTCAAAAATTATATTTACCGGTTTATTTGCTTTTTGGGCAAAATTATCAGTGATGCAGCAAAAAGCTATAAAAAAGATTAGTGTTAGCCGCAACATATTCAGCATTTAAATTTTATAAAGGTTATATCAAACATAGGCATCTCCTGTAATTATCACTAATTTTATCCAAGATAATGTGCGCGGAATGAGTTGCACCATGTAACATTGCGGCATTCGGTATATCTAATTCAAAATCTGTCACCTTTAGTAAATTTTTCTCTATGTTAAGCATCCGCAACATTATTAAACAATATGCCGGGCATACGGCGCTAAGCGATGTAAGCCTTGAAGTAAAAGCGGACAGGTATTTGGCCTGTTGGGCCCAAACGGTGCCGGTAAAACCTCACTTATCCGAATCATTAATCAAATTACAGCGCCCGACTCCGGTGAAGTTTATTTTAATGGTGAAAAACTGAATCAATCGCACATTAACCAAATTGGCTATTTGCCGGAAGAACGCGGTCTGTACAAAAAAATGGAGATTGGCGAGCAGATGATCTACCTGGCCAGGTTAAAAGGGTTAAGCCGTGATGAGGCCACAAAAAGGTTAAAAATTTGGTTCCAAAAATTAGGTATGGAAAGCTGGTGGAAGATGAAGATAGAAGAGCTTTCGAAGGGGATGCAGCAAAAGGCACAATTTGTTGCCACCGTATTGCATGAACCTGAGCTGATCATTTTGGATGAGCCTTTCAGCGGTTTCGACCCGGTAAATGCCGAAGTTATAAAGGATGAGATATTGGAGCTTAACCGTAAGGGCGCAACTATTTTATTTTCTACACATCGCATGGAATCGGTTGAGGAATTATGTGATGCCATTGCGCTGCTCCATAAATCTCATAAAATATTAGACGGAACAGTAAAAAGCATTAAAAACTCTTATCGCAATGCAACTTACCTGGTTGAATATACCGGAGCTCATTTAGTCTTTGATGGCTCACAACCGTTTGAAGTGATCGAAGAAAAAGCGGGCGATGACGATGATTATACCATCCGCATTAAACTTAATGCTGCCAATAATTCAAATGATGTATTAGCTTATCTGATCACCAAAACGCATATCAATATGCTGCAGGAAGTAATACCAAGTATGAATGAGATTTTTATTGAACAAGTAAATAAAACCGCTTAACCATGAACAAAATTTTACTCATTATACAACGCGAATACCTTACCCGTGTCAGAAAGAAAGCATTTATCATTATGACCTTACTGGTGCCTGCACTTTTTGCGGGTATGTTCGCTGTTATTTCAGTGGTTGCTAATGAGAAGGACGAAACCATTCACATTGTAAATGTGATTGATAACAGCGGCATCTTTCATAGAAAATTCCATGACGGAAAATTTCTCAAATACAGTTATCCAAATAAATCGTTACTGGCAGCTAAAAAAGATTTAAAGAGTGATGACGACCTTGTACTCAGTATCCCTGCTGATCCGAGAGATACGGTACAGTTATTTTCAAAGAAGAAAACTACATTAATACTGGCAGACAATATACAAAGCCAGATGAATGATATTGCTTCGGGCATTAGTCTTGTAAAAGCGGGGATTGATACTGCCAGGTTACACCTGATAAAAAGCAATATAATAATTAAAGCAAATGAAATGACTGAGGCCGGTGAAAAAAGCACCAGCATTGGCGCTACCTATGCCTTAAGCTTCGCGGGAGCTATCCTGATATACATGTCGATATTTATATATGGAGCGCAGGTAATGCGCGGTGTTATTGAAGAGAAAACAAGCAGGATAATTGAAGTGATCGTATCCTCGGTAAAGCCATTTCAGCTGAT
>JAQBOU010000148.1 GCA_028287865.1 Mucilaginibacter sp.
GGTAAGGATTCGTTTGTATGCGCTCGGTTTCATCTTTTAAGCGATTGTTATTTTTTTTATGATCTGGATTGTCGTCTATTTAATCCGGGTTACAAATTTAATAATTTATTAAAATGTCATCTCGTCCGTCAACTGGTCCGATTGAGATCTCGTTAACTTACCACACGCGCTAACGTCCCGTGTGTAACTTAACTTGTGTTTATCATATGTGGGGCGCCGAAATAAATTCGGCAATACGGGTGTTATCTATTTAATTAAGATGAATAACTTTACCCCATGAACTTAAAAGTAATTGCATTTGATGCTGATGATACATTATGGGTAAATGAACCCTATTTCAGGCAGACAGAGGAGCAATTTTATAGCCTGTTGGGTGGATTTTCATCACAGCACGGACTGGAACGAGAACTGCTGAAGATTGAGATAGATAACCTGCCTTTATACGGCTATGGCATAAAGGGTTTCATACTTTCAATGATCGAGACTGCGTTAAAGCTCACCAATAATACTATAAACGCAACCGTAATTGGCCAAGTAATAGAATTGGGCCGGCAAATGCTAAACCAGCCTATTGAACTGTTGGACGGCGTTGAAGAAGTGCTGCAAACCCTGAAAGAGAAATACCGCCTGGTGGTTGCTACCAAGGGCGATCTGCTTGACCAGGAACGAAAGCTAAAGAAATCAGGGCTGAGCCATTATTTTCATCACATCGAAATTATGTCTGAAAAGGATGATGCTAATTATCTTAAACTCATCAAACACCTGGATATAAAACCCGGTGAATTGATGATGGTTGGCAACTCCCTGAAAAGCGATATTTTGCCCGTATTAAATATCGGTGGCTATGCGGTGCACGTTCCCTATCATATCACATGGGCCCATGAGCACATTGAGGATGCTATTGATAACGCAAACTTTAAAAGTGTTGAAGGTATTAAGGATATATTGGAATTTTTGTAGTAATTGAGATGAAAACCGTCTGTTTTTGACATTTTCAAATCTTCAAATCAATTCATCTTTAAATTAATCCGTCTCCGTTTCCTGCAAATACATTTCATCAATAGGTCCGGCGTATTTCTTTTCGATCACTTTGCGTTTGGCTTTCATGGTAGGGGTAATCTCACCCTCGTCCATGCTGAAAGGATTGCGTTTTACTTTAAAGTTTTTTATCCGCTCAAACTTAGCCAGTTCGTGCGATTGTCTTTTAATATCTTCCTTTATCCAATCAATGATTTCTTTGTCGTCTATAAACAATTCCGGCTTTTCAAAAAACGTATCATCTAAATTAAACGTTTCCTGTAAAATGTCTTTTGCAGGCACTATAATGGCAGTAAGATATTCCCGTTTATCGCCTACTAAAAATATCTGTTCTATTTTTGGGCTTTTTAAATAAGTGTTTTCTACCGGGGTAGGGTAGATGTTTTTGCCGTAGGCATTTACCAGCATATTTTTTAAACGGTCTGTAATTTGCAGGTTGCCCCTAAAAAAACGACCGATATCCCCCGTGTGGAACCAACCTTCCGGATCAATTACTGAAGCAGTCTCTTCTGGCTTGTTCCAATAACCTTTCATTACGCAATGGCCGCGCACAATGATCTCGCCTTCGTCCGATTGAAAATCTTCTTTAAAGCTATCATATGTTTGTACGGTATAAATGTGCCGGGTATCAACGTTCTGTATCGCTACCTCAATGCCGGGTATTATCCTGCCCACAGTTCCATAAATTATACGGTCGGTTTCTGTTACAGACATTACGGGCGAAGTTTCTGTCAGTCCAAATCCTTCCAGTACTCTTATACCGAGGTCGCCAAAAAACTCACCGATGTTTTTCGGTAAAGCACCTCCCCCGCTGAGCAGCATCTTTAAGCGTCCGCCTGTTCTTTCTTTTATTTTGCTGAATACCAGTTGCTCTGCAATCTTGTGCTGGTTACTCAACAAAAGCCCTGGTTTTTTACCGGCTTCTTTAACCTCGCGTACCTCGCGGCCAATTTTAAGCGACCACAAAAATATTTTCGATTTTATGCCGCCGGCAGCCGTTCCGTTCTTCATAGCCCTGTCGTGAATCCGTTCCAGAAGGCGTGGCACACAGTTCATGATGGTTGGCCTTACCTCGGCCATGTTTTTAGCCAGCAAGTCCAGACTTTGGGCAAACGCTATTTTACAACCCATAAACAGGCAAACATGATAGGTTGCTGTCCGTTCAAACACATGTGATAATGGAAGAAAGGAGAGAAATATATCTGTTTTTTCAATGATTGGGATCTGTATCAGGCTTACCCTTGCATTTTCAGTCAAGTTATAATGCGTAAGTATTACCCCTTTGGGCGTACCGGTTGTGCCTGAAGTATAAATAAGACAGGAGGTATCCGAAGGTAATATAGCCTCGCGGGCTATGTTAATAGCTGTAGCGTACCTGATCACTAAATTTGAACCCTCTTCAATTACTTGGTTAAGGCCGACAACACCGGCGTTAAGATTTGCTTTTGCTATCGATTCTTCAAAATCATCAAATGCCGGAATGATACGGATTAATGCCGGGCAATTATTGGCGATTTTAACAACTTTACGCAACAGGAACGGATTGCCAACTAAAATGGTTTTTGCTCCTGAATCATTTAAAATGTATTCTATTTCGGTTTCGGTAAGGGTTGGATATATAGACGTGTTGATAGCGCCTAATTGCTGTAATGCCTGGTCGTAATAAACATAGTCGGGGCCGTTCTCAATAATCAGGGCAATACGGTCGCCTTTTTGAATGCCAATTTCCAGGAACCAGGCCGAAATAGCATCTGTTTTTTGTAAGGCTTGCCTGTAACTGATCTCAACCCAAACATCGTTTACTTTATATGTCATAAAAGTATTCGTGTCCGGGTGGATGTTTTGTACAATGTTTCGGATTAGCCCCGGAATGGTGGATTGCTCGGTTGCAGTATTCATTAAATTAAATCGGGTTTATAACCTGGCAAATCTAATTTTATTTTTTAAAACTGGAAAGGCTGGCGGAACACAGATTATTTTGATTTGAATGACTTCACTGGCAATTAAATTAAATTTTTTTATATGTTTGTATCATAATTACTATCACTACATATCAAATACGGATTGCCAAAAATCCGGCCTGTAAATAGGCTATTCCAAGCTGGTTAATACACCGGCTTGTGAATTTGTATTTCCTTTTTTCAATCTAATTTTCGTTTTAAAATTACTCATCAGGAGTTTTTGTATACCTTGAAATCGTATGCATTGCTCATCAAAAATAAATTTATGGAACAAAAGTCCAATAAAACCATAGTACGTGAGTGCTATAGAAAAATAATCCGTGACCTTGATCTGTCATTGGCAGATACTTATATAAGAGAGGATTATATCCAGCACAGCCCGACAGTAAAAGACGGAAGGGCAGGATTGCTGGAGATGTTGGATTTTTTAAAAACCATTCCAAGGCCAAAGGAAGAATCACCTTCGCCAATTATCAGGGTTATTGCAGATGGCGACTTTGTAGCCGTTCATCTTGATATTCAATTTATGAGAAAAAGAGCGGCTGTGATTGATTTGTTCAGGCTTGAAAATGGACAAATTGCAGAACATTGGGACGGAAGTCAGCTTATACCAGATGATGAAAGCGGCCCGGTAACCATGACCAACGGCACCACCGTAATTGATGAAACTGCAGATGCAAACGAAAGCAAAATGCTTGTAAAAGACTTTTACCATGAGCTATTGGAAAACAAAAGTTTGATGTCAGCGGATAAGTATTTTCATAGGGATTATACGGAGCATAACCCACCAAACGGTTTAATGGATAACGCTGATGGCATGGTTAAAGTTCATAGGATTATTGCCGAGGGGGATTTTGTAGTATCACAATGTGAATATAAAGTTCAGGATAGCGTTTTTGCCCGCTACAGCATATTCCGGGTAGCTGATAATAAAATTGCTGAACATTGGAGTGTGGAGCAGGAAGTGCCAGCAGTAATGGCACATCCTAATGGAATGTTTTAATAATCGAATCAAAAACATCCCTTGCTTTTGGCAGGGGATTGTTTTTTGAACGATTTGCTATCCTTTATGATCCTCAATTTAAATTAAAATCCTTTCAACAAAAACAAGTGATAATGGTTATTCTATAACATTGTTGAACAATTGTAAAATTTAACATGAATTTTACATGTTTAAACATCTATTAGTTTATATTTGATATCAAATAAAACAATCAAAAATTAGATCATGGAAACTACAGCAACAAAGTGGGTAATTGATCCCGCGCATTCAGAGGTTCAGTTTAAGGTAAAACACCTTGTTATTTCAACAGTAACCGGTTTTTTCAAAAGTTTTGAAGGAACAATGGAAACAGAAGGTGACGATTTTGAAAATGCAAATATTTATTTTGCAATCAATATTGATAGTATTGAAACAAATCAATCTCAAAGGGATGAGCACCTAAAATCGGCTGATTTTTTTGATGCTGCCAATTTTCCGCAACTTACTTTCAAATCAACTTCTTTCAAAAAAACAAGTGACGATGAGTATGACTTAAAAGGTGACTTAACCATCAGGGGAACTACTAAACCGGTTGCATTGAGTGCAGAGTATGGCGGCTCGAATGATGATTTTTATGGCAACACCAAAGTAGGTTTTGAAGTTACCGGGAAAATTAACCGCAAAGAGTTTGGTTTAACCTGGGAAGGGATAACTGAAGCTGGTTCGGTAGTGGTTAGCGACGATATAAAACTGATAATGAACGTTCAGTTTGCAAAACAAAAATAATTGGTGATTTCGGAGTTCGATTTAGGAATTACTGTGATTTACTTAAATCCGGGACTGAAATTCTTAGCTTTGCGAAGTCAGGAGTTTCCGTTCCGGGTTTTTAGTTTGCTGCTATATAACCTGCAATAACTAAATCCGAAATTGAATATCCGATATCCGAAATAAAAATATGCTTATAAAGATATATCCTGAAAATCCTAATTCTAAAGCCATAGAGCAGGTTGTTGAGGTGCTTAAGAAGGGCGGGCTAATAATTTACCCTACTGATACGGTATATGGTTTGGGTTGCGATATAACCAATCATAAAGCAATTGAAGCTATCTGCAGGATCAGGAACATTAAGCCTGAGAAAGCAAATTTCTCTTTTATATGCTATGACCTGAGCCACATCTCTGATTATATAAAGCCGATTGATAATACAACTTTCAGGGTGCTGAAAAAGGCATTGCCGGGGCCTTTTACTTTTATATTCAACGCAAATCATAATGTCCCCAAGCTGTTAAGTTCCAACAAAAAAACTGTTGGTATCAGGGTCCCCGATAACGATATTGCCCGTGATATTGTAAAAGCACTTGGTAACCCTATCCTTTCAACCTCCATAAAAGATGATGATGAGATCATCGAATATTCTACAGACCCCGAACTGATCTATGAAAAATACGAAAGCCTGGTAGATATTGTGATTGACGGCGGATATGGTGAAAACATACCATCAACCGTTGTGGATTGCACAGGCGGCGACTTTGAAATCATCCGTGAAGGTAAGGGTGAGCTGGAGTTGTATCTGTGATTTATTTTATTGATTTTACAAACCCCGGAATCATTTCCAGGTAATTTTCTTCCTCCAATAGCTTTACAAATGCTGTGCCTACTATTGCACCATTGGCATATTCGCAGGCTTTTTGGAAGGATGCCTTATCCTTTATGCCAAATCCGAATATTGTTGGATTTTTAAGGCTCATGGCTTTAACACGTTTATAGTAATCTTCAATACTGGTTGATATTTGCAAGTTTTTGCCCG
>JAQBOU010000151.1 GCA_028287865.1 Mucilaginibacter sp.
TAAATAATAATTTAAAACGCAGCGGCTCGCGGAATAACCAGTCATGTTCAAATGGCAGCAATCCAAAGTGTTCCTGTTGCAAAGCCGCCAACCCGCTTAAAAATTCAAGAACCAGCCACAACTTCAATAATAATCTGAGGAATGACTTTGTGCGGATGTGAAAAACAAATACAAAATACATAAGCATCAGGAATCCCACTGTGCGTACTGTATAAACCCATTCCCATATGGAAGGCGAACTGGGATTGATAATTTCTAATAGATTATAACCTAACCATACAAGTATAAAATAACTGATAGGATTGTCAAAGTAGCTCCAGTTATTTTCTTGTTTTTGTTTTACAAAGAAACCTATTATCAGCAAATAGGTGAGCGCGTCCATTACCAGGCCGATGGGCATCTCCTCCGGCAAAAAACGGGATACGTAATTTATAAAAAATGATGCGATAATTAAGGTGATTATTCCAAATTTTGGGTATACAATAGTTGCCCAGGCTGCCGGTAATCCAATTATCACACATAAAATAATAAGCCCAAATTCGTACCCTTCCCTTGCAATAATATAGGAGGCAGATAAGGACGCCAGAACTAAAAGCAGGATTATTACAGGTGCCGAAATCTTTTTTGCAAGTATGCTATCCAAAAATGGGCTTTTTGGTTTAATATTTCTGGTCTCCTCATTTAGCATTTACTTATAATAAGATTTAAAAGAAAAGGATTTTAAATACCCAAATAAAGATACCCAAAAAAGCAAGTATGATGGCGGCTGTTAAGCAACGCCTCTGTAACGGGGTTAAATCTTTAAAAGGATCATCAGCTGGTTTCTTTCTATGCTCAATTTTCATCGTTATCAACACTTCCCGTACATAAAATGAACTTAACTTAACAGTCAACCAACTGTTATATATCTTTGCCGTTACCTTGTTTTAACAGCGGTTTTATTTAATACCCATCCTGAGAATTTGGCCCCCTGGTTTTTTAGATAATCGATATACTGATATTGGGAACGGGTTATACTTTTGTTAGCCTGGAAAACAGCAATAGTTTTATTGGCAAATAACATCCACTCTTTTGATTGATTTAATGAATCAAGCGGCGGCAGATCTATTATTATAATATCATAACGGGCCCTTAGGTCATCAAACGTTTTTTGTATAGGTTTTTCATCGTTAATTTCCAATAAGGTGACATCACCGCTGCGATTCCCTAACACACTGATAGCATTACCCTCACGCTCTATGTACGAGCTGCTTTTAAAATACTCTTCTACAAATATCTTTGGTTGAAAAGCTTCACTTATTGTTGGATCGTTAAAATTACCATCAATTAATAATACCTTTTTATTAATAGCCGCATACGCATAAGCCAAACTGGCTGCCACCAGAGTTTTGCCTTCGCCAATACCCAAACTGGTGATAGCCAAAACTTTTTCCCCTTTTAGCTCCTGGTCTATTTCAAAGCGTATTGACCTTAACAATTCTTTAAACTTCTTCATTTTGTTCCTGTTTTCAACATCCCATAGCTTTTTTAAATCAGGTATGGGCGCTGGAATCACGTTTAATGAACCTAATAAAGGTAATTGGGTACGGCCAACAAGATCTGATGGTTCCCTTACATTGTCATCAAGGTAAAATAATATAAACAGTACTAAAAGACAAAGGAATAAGCTAACAATTCCGCTAAGCGCGATGAGCAGTATCTTTTTTGAAGGCTGCGCAACATCCGGCGTAGCAGTTTCAACCTGGGTTAGCTTAATTGAAAAATTCGACTGAAGATTGGTTTGGTTATATTTGTTCAGTACTTCAAGATATTCTTTACTGGCAATGTCAATGTCAAACTCATAAGTTTTTACAGTAGCATCAAAAGGTACTAATCTTGCAAATTTTGCATTAAGCTGTCGCAGCTGGTTATCAATAGATTGCACGCTATATTCCGCCAGGTCCCTTGACACTTCGAGATCCAGTTTTTTCTGAACAAGGTTATCCTTACTCACCATTGGGTTTGTAATATACTTGTCTGAGCTTAAATTTGTTTGATTGGAAAGTTCTTTCCGCAATGAATCTAGCGCCGGTTTAAATTTGGGGTTAAATCCGCTGCGAACATATTCGTCGTTAAGCGCTTTTAGCTGCGCCTCAGTATTAGTTATCGTCTGGTTGTAATTGCTGATGGTTGCCTCAATATACCTCCGGTCCTTTGGGTTAAAATGTGAGTCCACATCTTTAATGGCACCATCATAGGATGCAAGGTCTTTTTGATTTTGTAATTTCTTATCAGTATAAGTTAGTATTTCGGCATAGATTGCTTTGGATTGCTCATCTAAATTTAAAATACCGTTCTCTATCTTATATTTTTGCAATTCCTCTTTCTTTGCATTTAACGCAGCCCTTTTTTGCTCCAACAGGTTTGTTAAGAAAGCAACAGCATTGGACTCATTTTTTTTGATGTTTAATGTGTAATAATTGATAAATTCTTTGCAAAGTGTATTTACTACAAATGCAGATAATTGGTGATTCTCTGAAGTAAACGTTACAGAAATAAAATCACTTTCTTCATCGCGTGAAATATCCAGATCCTTTCTTAAGGAGCGTTCATCATATTTCATTGAGATGAGCAGTTGGTTCAGGCCGTTCTCATCAGTATCATAAAGTGATAGCGGTTCGCTGTTTTTTAGCTTGTTTTTATAAACCTCCAGCGCATGCTGTACAGCTGCGTCGCTAAGGTTTTTAAATTGATGATTAAGCTTTCTGAAAGGCTCCGGACTGCTCAGATCATGGATGATTAATTGATAGGAGACATTGTCGATTATTTTTTTAAGTTTAATGATTTGGGTTAAATTACTAAACTCACGGTTGATCTCATCAGCCTGCGCATTGGGATTATCTTTATCAAGCAAATGTCTCGAAGCGTCAACAATACCGGTAGCTATCTGGGCATGTGAAATATACTCATCAGGAAGATTTTTTACAAGGAAAAATGAACCAATTACCGTTGCGAGAACAATGATAATTATAATGTAAAGGTATTTGCGTACGAGTGAGAAATAAGATGATAGTTCCATTATTTATTTTATGCTTTCCAGCTTGTTCCCCAGGAGCTCCTCAAGATTGGTTTTAGCGGTAAATACATTTAATTCAGCCTGCACTCTAAATGAGTTCTGGTTATAAAGATTTGTTGATGCTTCATTATAAATTTGAAAAGAAACTTCGCCCTTTTCAAAGGTGTGTTTAAGCTGATTGGCTGCCGTCATTGCTTCCTGTACAGCATTTACCCGGCCTCTTAAGTCGGCTTGCGCTCCTAAATATGCAAAGTAATATCGTTTCACCTGTGCTTCTATTGCTAAATTATATTCCTGTTGTTGTTCTTCTGCAACATGTACAGCTTCTCTTGCGTTATGAATAGTATACGGCCTTTCAAAAAGTTGTCCCAGGCTAACCGAGGCAACCAGTTGATACCCTTTAAATATAATAGGTTGTGCCGCGTTAATTGCACCCTGCGGGCTGTAAATGTAAGAGGCGGTAAATCCATCAAGCCATCCGAAGTTCGACTGATGAAAAGTGCTTCTTGCAATGTTAACCTGGTTTTGCAAAACTTTAACATGCGGGTAATTTGCTTTAGCTGCAGTAATCAATTTTTCGAGATAAGGGTAGGACAAATCTGTGAAAATGGTTTCCTGAGCGTAAATATTATTTGATAAAATTATAATAAATAATGAAAAGCAAAGAATTTTTAATTTTTTATACATTGTTTAAACTTTTTCTTTTTGAAATACTGCCGGAACTGTTCTTAGCAAGATTTTTAAATCGAGCCAAAAAGAATAATTCTGAGCATAAAAATTATCTAATTTCTTCCTCTCCCGTTCAGACATATCTGCCTTTCCTCTTTTAGTGATCTGCCACAATCCGGTTAATCCTGCAGGCCCTAAAAAACGCATCGACCACTCATTAGACGTAAGCATTTCGGCTTCATACACCGGTAATGGCCGGTTACCTACTAATGACATATTGCCTAACAAAATATTGAATAATTGTGGAAGTTCGTCCAGGCTCGAATTTCGTAAAAATTTACCGAGTTTTGTAACACGGGGATCGTCTTTAATCTTAACAAATGCGGCCTTTGTGCCCCCATCCTCATTTGCGTACTGATTTTGTGTTGATAACTCAATCAGCATCTTGTCCGCATCGGTACGCATTGACCTGAATTTATAGAAATCAAACACCATATAACCGGTACCAACACGTTTGCTTTTATAAATTATAGGCCCTTTAGAACCTAACTTGATTGCAATAACAACAGCCAGCATAACAGGCGAAAGAAATAAGATCATCGCACCAGAAATAACCAGGTCCATCAATCGCTTACCGGCAGGCATCCGGTATTTTATATCAACCTCTTTTGAAATTTCAATTAATTTTGGTTTTATGAGTTTAAACTTCACCAAAAAATTTAACCGCTCCCGTAAATCAGACATCGGGAATGGATAAATATAAAAATCATGCACTTTTAATTGCACAGCTTTCAATCTTAAATCCCTGTCATTTGATAGCGATAACACAACAATGATCAACCCATTAAATAAAAAGTTCTTTTTAAGCCTTTCAATCAGCGAAAAGCATTCTTCTTGTTCATCAACCTCCAGTAAAATAATTTCGGGAATAGTTAAAATGGATTGATGACCCAGGTAGTCTTCCAGCTGAGTTACCGAATCATTGAAAATTATTGGAAATGAATCGAGCTCGGTTGCTATTAAATCCTTTATCTGTGATCCGGCATAAGCAATTCTCGTGTTCGAACCCGAATTTTCATTCCACTCGTTAGTAAGGGGATTCGTCATAAATGCTTATTACTTGATTAATGGCTGATTTTAATGAGGTCGGATTAAATGGTTTAGGCAGGTAACCGTCAACCAGAAAAGACATATGCTGAACTTGTTCATCCAGGTCATGAGCTGCCGAAAGCATAATTATAGGGATATCACGGAAAAGTCCGCTTATCTTTAAATTCTTTATAAATGACTGTCCGTCGAAATAAGGCATTTGAAGATCAGATATAATTAATTCGGGTGTATTACCGTTTTCCAGCCATGTAAAAGCATCAATTCCGTTATTTTTAACAACTACCTCATAATCTTTTGAAAGAATAAAATTCAGAAGCTTTAAAATGCTTAAGTCGTCATCGACAATTAATAGTCGTTTTTTCATCAAATGCAGGATCTAATTTGTAACGGTAAATTTCCCCTCATTACGTATTTTATTACTAAAAGTTCTAAAAAAACATTGTTTAATCGTGTGCTTAAACAATGACGACGATATTTAAATATCGATATTAAAAACTTAATAATATTAAATTTTATTTATTGGTTAAAAATAACCAATTGCCTTGAATAATAAGCGTTTAATATAAAAAATAAAAATGTATTCAGTAAATAATAATTAACTAATATGATATTTTAATCCTTTAGTTAATTGAGGTTACTTCGGTCAGTGGGAGATATTACTGGAAATTGATATCCCAAAACTTAATTTCGCTAATTGTATTGCCTGTTGCAATGCTGGCCATATATTGGTCATGCAATTTAAAACTGTTTACTATTAAATCTGATGATGATGAGATTATGCTACTATCCGCCAAATTTACGCCATCGAGAGCGGGGATCAATTTCAGATCCTCATCCAGGCCTTTACCGGTAGCCTTTGTTAATGCTTCTTTACGGGTCCAAAGCATAA